>JAHBUW010000004.1 GCA_019637875.1 Pseudobdellovibrionaceae bacterium
CAAAGACGCGGTTCTCCCGTGGTCAGGTTGAGACCGATCTGAGTCGAGAAGGTTTTCTGCGTCGACGCACAAATGCTACGCATGAAATGCGGGTCGAAAGAAGAGGTTCGGTTCAAGCGGGAACTCCGTAAATCATAGAGAACCTATCGGAATTCTTGAGAAAGAGTTAAGGATGGGCCCGACCAAGGGCGAGGCCGGATTGCGTCGAAAATGCCGCTTTGTCCCGCGTTGATTCGGAGCCCGTCATCGTCTAGAGACAGGCCATGAAATCGAAATCCATCGTTCTGACGTTCTTCGCCCTGATTGCCTCCCTGACTTTCGTCGCGCCCGCGGTCGCGGCCATCGACGGCTTGCCCGGAGGGCTCGATCATCTTGAGACGACTCTTTCGACCGAGCACGAAAAAGGCTTAGAAGAATTCTTCACGCGCCTGAACGAAGACTGCGACAGCTGGGACGTCCTGAAGACGGAATACAAAGACGTGCCCGCGCGGACCGGAGTGCCGAAGCTTCTACGGATCGAGTCGCGCGTCCTCGCCAGCTGTCTGCGCCAAGAGATGTGGTACTGCCACAGCTCGTTCACCGAAGACGGTGCGCGCCGCTATACCGAATGCGAAACCGATCGTCCCCTCTTCGACGAGTAAGTTCATGCGCTTCGGGCCGTACGTGAAACGTTGGTCCACGGACCACCTCGACTATTTCCCTCTGAAAGAGGGGCTGCCGAAAATGGCGATCGGGCTGAAGAAGCTGCCGTCGCCGGCGACCTCGAAGCGTGAGCGCATCTTCCAAATCGACGAAAGCTTTCCGCACTACCGCGCGGCCAAAATCGAAGGCCGCCTGGAGCGGCAGTCCAAATACTATCAACGTCGCGAAGATCCTCCCGCCCGGCTGATCGAGTGGATGATCGGTCGTCTTGCCAGTGAGAACCCCGTGGACTACCGCTGGGACGAGGCGACGCGCAGCCTTCAGGTGGGGCCGACGGGCGAAACCCTCGCGTTCACCGCGGACTGGGCTTTGGAGCCCGCGCGGACGCGCTCGCCGTTCACCTACACCGATGCTTTCGACGCGATCGCCATGAATGTCGCGGAAGACCTCGTGTTCATGCGGCAGAATCCCGACGGCGAGACCGAGTCGCGACTCATTCATTTGTGCGTTCCTAACGACTGGGCGGCCGAAAAGGCCATCGGCCAAAACTTCGACTACATCCACAAACCGATTCCGGGAATCGACACGATCATCCGTCGCCCCGTGCAGATGATCCAGGGGATCATCCGGCAGGCCGACAGCTTCGAGCGTGTCGGGGCGGTGGGCTTCCGCACGGAAATTCGATTGAATGAGCATCCGGATTTTTCCGCGTGCGTGCGCAATCGAACCTTCAGCGCCGCCGAGCCCAGTTTGTTCGTACGTTTCGAACGTCAGACGGTGACGGGCTTCCCGGATCTGGGCGCTTTTTTGTTCACGATCCGCACCTATGTGCGGAACCTCGTCGACGACAACGGTCGTCCCGAACCGGCCGAGGTGCTGGCCAAGATCTTCCGCGAAGACTTCACCGGTCAGCATGTGAATCACTATTCGAAGACCTTCATCGAAGCGAATCGTGACCAACTCCTGAAGTGGTCGGATGCCGTCACGCCAACGGATCCTTCTTGATTCGCCGCGCAACTCGCCACAACTCTTGGTGACTTGATGGAAATTCCCCTATCATCGAAGGGGTTTACAACTCGAGCTTTCAGCCAAGGATGTCTGATGAAATATCTCGTGAACGCGCTTCTCTTGTCTTTGGTGTCCACGGCCCACGCGAATGTCGTCGGCGTCGATACCCAGAACTTCAACCCCACGACAAGCGGTTTGGACTTCGTGACCGTGCAAAGTTCCGAGACTTTGTCCCCGGGGGTCGTGAACTTCGGGCTTTTCTTCAACTACGCGATCAATACGCTGCCGAACTATACGGACACCACCAATCAATCGCGGACCCAAGCGCGTGATAAACTTCTGTCGTCGGACATCAACGTCGGGATCGGTCTTTTGCCCCGTTGGGATATCGGGATCAGCTTTCCCGCCGTCCTCAGCCAACAAGTCGAAGACAACGTCTTCAAAGGCGTGTTTGAAAAGACGGGTCTGACCGACATCCGCATCAATACGAAATTCCAAACGAGCGGCGACAAAGAGGGCGGAACGGCCCTGATCGCGACCCTGGAACTTCCGCAGGTCGAGAACAATCCCTTCGGCGGTTCGGGCAGCAATCCGACCCTGAACTTGGAATTCGCGGCGGACACGACCTACAAAAAGGTCGCCCTCGGTTTGAACCTGGGTTACCGCATTCGCCAACCCGGCGATCCCATCCCCCAAGTGCCGATCGCGCCGGTTGACGATCAGTACATCGCCTCGGTCGCCGGCAGTTATCTGTTCGAAAGCATCGACACCAAGCTGATCACCGAAATTTTCGGTTCGCAGCCGGTGAAGAAGACCGCGACGCAATCGGATCGCGATCTGACGACCGCCGAGTGGCTGGTCGGTTTCAAACATGACTGGACTTCGAGCCTGGCGCTGCACGGCGGGGTGGGTACCGAGCTTCTGCACGGATCGTTCACTCCCGACTGGCGGATCTACGCGGGGCTGAACTGGGCGGTCGGCCCGGTGTGGGGACAAGGAGCGAATGAAGAGCGGATGTCCGTGCCCGTTCCCGTCGACAACCGTCGTAGTGACGAAGACGTGTTGAGCGGTCCCTCGTCGGCGACGACGATGACCGACGTCGCGACCGTCAAGTCGGCCGATGGCGCCTTCCTGGATGCGCGCAGTCCCGAGAACAAGGAGCTCTTCGTCGTCCTGAACATCAACTTCGCGACGGATTCGTCGAAGATCCCGCTCGAGTTCCGCCAGTATCTGGAAAAGTTCACGAACTACCTGAAAAAGCCGCCGATGTATAAACGCATCGTGATCAGCGGTCACACCGACTCGGTCGGCAATGACGATTACAACTTGGGCCTGAGCCGCCGTCGCGCCCTGACCGTGAAACGTGCGTTCGTCGAAGTCTTCGGTTTGGATGCGAGCAAGATCCAGGTTGAAGGTTTCGGTGAAACCCGTCCCGTGGCCGACAACGGCAACTACCAAGGTCGCGCGCAAAACCGTCGTGTTGAGTTCTATATCGAGCGTTAGTTTGAAAGGCGCGTGCGCATGAAGCTCCGTTCTGCAGTCCCGTTTCTACTGACCGGTTCTCTTCTCGCACTGCTTGTCTCTTGCACTACGCCCCCGAAAGGGGGCGTTGCGCTTGAGAGGGGCGGTGTTTCTTCGGTGATCGAGGCGACGGGTTATTACCCCGTCATGCAGGGCGTGACCGGGCCGACGTGGACCCGCTTCACGGTCATGCGGCCCAAGGCGGAGCCGCTGACCTACCGGGTGATCGCCGGCGATGGCATCGCGACGGGAAGTGTGCGCCAAGGAACGCATGAGTTCGCGGCTTCGGATCAAGTCGTCGACGAAATCAACGTGCAAGGTTTGAAAGGTGAAACGGGACTGAAGCTGCAGATCGAAAAGGACGGCAAAGTCGTCGACGAGCGGAACTTCGGTTTACGCAACGGTCGCAAGGACGTCCGCTTCGCGGTCGTGAGTTGTAGCGACGATCACTATCCCGCGGAACAAAAGGTCATGTGGTCCCACGTCCTTGCGCAGAAACCCGATTTCATCTTCGCGATCGGCGACAACGTTTACGCCGACGTCGAGGGCGGCAAATATCAAGGCGACGCCACGCCGGATCTTTTGTGGCGCCGTTACGTGCAGACGCGCTCGAACCTTCTGCTCTTCCGCGCGAAGAACCTGATCCCGGTCGTGGCCCTGTGGGACGATCACGACTACGGTCAGAACGATGGCGATCGCCGATATTCGCAGCAGCGGTCTTCGCTGCAGATCTTCAAGTCGTTCTTCCCCCAAGACGTCGAGCGTGAACTTTTCTACGGCGGCCCGGGGGCGGCCTCGGCGTTCGGCTTCGGCGAGCAGCGTTTCTATTTTCTGGACGGTCGCAGCTTCCGCTCGCCGAACAAGGACCCGCAGATCTGCGCGACCAAAAAAGACAAAAAACAGTGCGAGAAAAGACCGCATAAGGATCGCGGTCGCGACCGTTTGGCCACGCGTGAACCCGAAACGCATTTCGGCCAGCAACAAGATCAGTGGCTGACGCGGCTTCTGGAACAAGGCGGGTCCGACGTGGCTTGGTTGATCACCGGGGATCAGTGGTTCGGGGCGTATTCGCCTTTCGAATCTTTCGAGTCCAACCAGCCCAACGATTTCAAAAAATTCATGGCGCGTTTGAAGGAGCGTGACGCGCGCGTCGCCTTCATCAGCGGTGATCGTCACGCTTCGGAGATTTCGAAAATCGAAAAGTCACTACTGGGCTACGAAACCATCGAGGTCGTCAGTTCCCCGATTCACGCGAAAGTGTATCCTTCGAACTGGAATGACTTTCCGAATCCGCGGCAGATCGCGGCCACGGCGGAAGCGTTCAATTACGTTTTGATCGACAGTCGCGTCGACAATCAAAAATGGGAAATGAAAATTCGGAACTACAAACTCGATGGCCCGAAAGGACCGCTCAGTTTGGGGTTCGAGAAGGATTTTCTGATCGAACGGCCGATCGCCGAGTAGCGCCGATTTCGGCCTGGAATCTTTCGATGGCGACGTTGATTTCGTTCGCGTTGCAACGTCCATCGGGGTCGGTCAGCACGGAAACGTCCGGAAAGCGGTTGAACTCTTGATTGAGTTCGAAGGCGCGGGGGATGTCCTGCCCCCGGCGGGCCAGCACGTGGCTGGCCATCACGTAGGACGACAACCACCAATCCAGATGATTGTAGGGCGCGCGCGATCCCGTCGCCTGATCGACGATACGTTCCGCGAAACGGAAGACGTCGGGTGCGTAGTCGGGACTGCGGGTCAGCGACAACAGCGCCTCGCGCACGGGGTTCATGTCAGGGACCGGCATCACCGAAAACAGCTGCACGGCCTTCAGAAATCCCACCGAGTCGCCGGGGGCCGCCAGCAGTTTTTTTGAAATGTCGGTCATGTAGACGTCGAAACGATCCTTCGCCAGCCCACGGCGCGCGGCTTCGAGCGCCTCGGGGCCGCGGCCTTGTCGCTGGTACAAGGACGCCAGAAACAGATCGAAGGCACCGTTTCCGGGATCGCCGCTTTGCGCTTCTTCCAGAATTTGGATCGCCTTCGGGATATTCACGCGGGCGGTATTACCCCGTCCCAAGAAAATTCCCGCTTCGCTCAGGCCCTCCAGAAAACGGCGCGCGGTGGACGGCTCTTCACGGGGTTTCGCGTTCGGAATCTCGAACATCCAATCCAGCAGATCCTGATCGGCGGCGCTGAGTCCCGAGGCCACGTCCTTCAGATAGTTCGCCGCTTGCGCTTGGGTTCCGCCGGGCGTGGGCGTTTTCATCCAAAGGCAGGGATCGCTCGTCACGATGAGCGGAACCTGCGAACCGGGCGCGTTCGGCGTCTCGGACGCGGATATTTTTTTCGGTGGCGTGAGGGGAGTGGCGGCCCGACCGGCGACCACCGCGATGCCGCGACCGGCGCGTTCCGGCGGTGGCGCCGGTTCGGTCTCGCGCATTTGGAAGAGCGCGCCTAAAGCTCCGAAGAGCAGAAAGAAAAAAGCCACCAAGCGGTAGTCCATGGAATCCCAGTGTCGCGCGAACGCCGCGCGCGGGGTACGGACCTATGACCAGATTCGCGCGCAAACCCGCTACCGGCGCAGGTAGCGCGTCGATCGCGCGCGGCCCACGCGGTGCACGCGTCCGGCTTGATGCAGGCCCGTTAGGTCGCGGGTCGCCGAGGGGACGGAAACCTGGAAACTTTCCGCATAGGTCTGGACGTCGATGGGCACGTCGGCGGGCCAGTTTTTCAGAAACAAATTCTGACGGTGATTGAGCTTGGTGTCGTAGTCGAAATTTTTCGCGGCGGCGGCAACGGTCTCGGTCGGTTCCGGCGTGGGCTCCGTGATCGTTCCCGCGACCGCGTCGGTGATCGCCTCGTCCAGATTCATGCGGTCGTGCAGTTTGACGGAGGAGTGCAGGCGGTAGGACTCGCCGTCGAATTGCAGCCAATCCTCCTGCGGGGCGAGGAGCTTTCGCAGCGTCGCGAGGGCCCGGTGCAAAAGTGAATCGTGGCGAAGCGGATCGTACTGATAGCCCCAGACTTCCGTGACCAGTTCTTCTTTCGATTTGAGTCCGCCGCTCAGGCTTCGGATCAAACGCGCCATGAGGTTCGTGAGTCCCTGACGTTTGACGGTGATCTCGCCCGCGGCACTCAGCGCGAGACCTTTCGGAATGAAACCGACGATGAGCGCGTTATCGCTGCGATCCAGACCCAGAAGTCGCGGCAAGAGTCCCCAGTACTCTTCGCGCAGAATGACGGGCGCCGCTTTTTCGGGAGCGACCTCGATCAGATCCATCAGATCGCCCAGTGGATCTTCACCCAAAGGAAGCATGTTCGTGCGACCGACGGCGCGCGCGTTCAAGCGTTTTTGCCAGAAGACCGCGTCCGCCTCGTCGATCAGCGGCGGGGGTTGTTTCAATAAACGCGCCTCGAGTCCGCGCATTTCGTTCATGACCAGATGATCGACCTGCGGATCCAGCAGCACCATGCCCGAACGTAAAATGCCGAGCGCGGCCAGATCTTGCCCGCGCAGGTACTGCAAAAACGCGAGCCGAAAATTCAGCCGCGCCGTCTGGCGTTTGTTCTGAAACTGATGGACCAAATGGAACGCGTCTTTCAGGGCCTCTTCCGCGCGGGTGAGCTGTCCCCGCAGGACGCGCTGGCGCGAAAGTTCCATCAGAAACTCCGCGCGTGAGTAAGTGTCCGAAGTTTTCAGCGCGGCGATGGAGTCTTCGAGTCGACGAATGGATTCGCCGCCCCAAAGTCCGACCTGGCAGGCGTATTTCAAATGGGAAACCTCGATCGCCGAGACGAGGCTTTCGTTCCCGAGTTTTTCGGCTTGGCGACTGGCGCGTTCGAAGTAGTCGAAGCTTGTGCGGACGCGGCCCAGATGAAAATAGACGTGCGCGAGCAGATCGCGCGATACGACCTCGCCCCAGGTGAACCCATGGCGTTCGGCGGTGACGAAAGCTTTTTCCCCGAAGCGCGCGGACTTTTCGAAATTTCCGCGGAAGTAGAAATAGAGAGCGGGGCCTTGATCGATGAAGAACTCCTCGGCGAAGTCCTTCAGGCGTTCGCGGTGCGCGAGGTTGCGTTTCATCAAGGAGCGGGCGCGGCCGTACTCCGAACGGCGTAACGCTCCCAGGGCCTCGAAGTAGAGGGTCGGGGCGAGCAGACTCGGCACACCGGGAATTCTTTGCTTGGCGGCCTGGGCGCGTGGCCAGTCGCCGACGAAGATCGCGCTCCCCAAAAGCCACGGCAGATCCTCGGGCCTTTGCCGGGCGAGGGGCACCTCAAGTGCCTTTAGATATTCACCTTTTTCGAAGTGGGTCCGCAGCGCCATCGGTCCAGGGATTAGCGCGTTTTTCGAATCGAATCAAATCAAATCAGATTGATCAGAATTCCTGATTTCCATCTGGGGGGGCGCTTTGGCATGTTGGCCCTGTCAGCCGATGTCGGGTTGAGGAGGTTAGGGTGAGCATGAAGGCGGGAGTTCTGGGGACCATGATCCTGTCCATGCTTTGGCTTGCGGCCTGCCAAGAGAGCACGCTTAAAACGGGCTTTCGGGGTGGGGACGGGGGGCCGCAAGCGCTCCGCTTCTGCGACGTCGCTTTGTCTTACGAATCGGTGAAACCGATTTTCGAGAACCGTTGCCAGCGCTGTCACCAATCGGGCTCGCGGAATGCGGTGACGTCTTACAACGAGGTCTTCCGCATCAAGGACTCGATTCATTTCGAAGTTTCGAATGACCTTATGCCCGATGACGGTCCCCTCGTCGCGGATCAGAAACGTTTGATGGTGGCGTGGCTCGAAGCCGGCGCGCCCGAGACCTCCGCGCAAGTTCTGGCCTGCCCGCCCACCGGCGGCGGCGAGAAGCCCGGCCCGCCGGGAGACCAACCAGCAGAGCCGCCGCCGGTCGCGCCGACACCCACGCCGCCCGGCCAAGGGCCCGCGCGCACGTACGCGGAGCTGCGCGAGAAGGTGTTGGTCCCGAAGTGTATGAACTGCCACAGCCTGGATGGCTCGGCGATGCTTTACGATTTCACCGACTATCGCAGCATGGTGGCTTTAACCGATATCTTTGACCGTGCGAATCCCGCGAACAGCGTGATCGTGCAGGTCGTGCTCAAGGAAGGCCGCGGGCAAATGCCGCCCGTGCGGAGCAATATTCCGCGTTTGACCGACGATGAAGTCGAGCTCTTGCGCGGCTGGATTGAAGACGGACTTTTAGAGTAACGCGAACCAAACAAACTCGGATGACGAATCACCGGCCAAGACCGGAAGGGATTCGTTCGTCCAAAAGCAGGGGGAAATATGAAGAAGGAAGCCTATGTGACCGCGTTGATGATCTTGATGGGCAACTTGGGCGCCGCCCACGCGGCGATCGCGAAAGTCGACATCAAGCCCGAGCAGGGAAACGTGCAGTTCCTGGCCGTCGGTAAACCCGCGTTCCTGAAAATCAAGGGCGAAGCGAAAGGCCCGGTCGGCGCGGTCGAGAAAAAGGGCGAAAACTGGGGCGCCGAATTCCAATTCGATCTCGGCACGCTCGAAACGGGAATCGCCCTGCGCGACGAGCATATGAAAGACAAATACCTCGAGGTCGGCAAACACCCGAAAGCGAAACTCACGATCGCGAAGTTGGATCTTCCCGCGGATTGGACTCCGGTCACGGCCCTTTCGAAAGAGATGCCTTTCACCGGTGAGCTTGAAATGCACGGCGTGAAGAAGCCGGTCAAAGGAACGGCGCAAGTGGATTCGGGCGCGAACGGGACTTCCGTCAGCGCGAAATTCCAACTCGCGATCACGGACTACCAGATCGGCATCCCCAGCTACGCGGGCGTCACCGTCGCGGACAAGGTCGATGTCGAAGTGAACTTGAAGAACTTGAAGTAATCGAAGGGGGCATCCGTGAAGGCTTTATCGTTCGTTCTGCTTTTCATTTTCGGGATGGGGTTCGCGGCGCCGGCTTGGGCCTTCCCCGAGATGATCCGTCACGGCTACACGAGTTGCATGACCTGCCACGTGTCGCCGAACGGGGGCGGACTGATGACGCCTTACGGCCGCTCCATGTCCAAAGAGATTCTCAGTCGACACGCCTACGAGGGCGAAGAGCGGCTTTTCCACGGCGCGCTCGACGCCGAGGGCTTGAACAGCTGGCTCGATGGCTCGCGCGAGATCGGCTTCAACGTCGGCGGCGACGTGCGCTGGGTCCAGTCGCACAAAGAATCGAACGACGCCCGCGAGCGCCGTTCGATTTTCATGCAAGCCGAAATCGAGGCCGCGGCACAATACAAAACGCTCACGCTGACCGGTGCGTTCGGCCGCTTCCCGAAAGGGCGTGACGAATTCGTTTCGCGCTCGCGGAAGTGGTCGGCGATTTACCGGCCGCTCGACGGCGTTTCGATCCGGGCGGGACGTTTTCTGCCCAGTCACGGGCTGCTGGTGCCCGAGCACATCTACCTCACCCGCAAGGAGCTCGGTTTCGATCAAGGTTTCGAGCGCAACGCGCTGGAAGTGGCGTGGGTCACCGAAAAATTCACGATCTTCGTCACCAAAACGAAGGACCCCGACGGACAGCTTTTCCAAGAGGATGGACTGTCCTTGCGGGTCGAACAGACGCTGGCCGAGACGAAGAAGTGGGGGCTCAGCGTTTACCGGGGGGACGGCCCCGCGCAGGATCGCTTGCTTGTCGGCGCCGACGCGCAGCTCGCGTTCGGGCACTCGTTCGTGACGCTCGCGGAAATCAACTACGTCGAAAACGAAAACACGGCGGTGAAAACGCGGGGCTTCGTGGGCATGAGTAAAACCTCGTACGAATTCACGCGCGGCGTGTTCGCGCAGTTATTCCTGGAAAGGTCCCATCGCGACGTCGGAAATCCGCTCGGCTACCGTGACGGATTCGGACCGGGGTTCCAATTCTTCCCGCGTCCCCATTGGGAGCTGTCGGGGCACTGGATCCGTCGGGTCGATGCGCAGAATTCGCAGCGTTCGGGAGATGAGGCGTATCTTCTCTTGCACTACTACCTATAAGCACGCACCGGGCCGGATTCTTAATTTCGTTTGCATCCGGATTTTAGGGTGGACTCGCGCGCCCGCTTCGATTCAAATTCCGCCACCACCGGGGGACACATGAGTCGACGTTCGCTATGGATCAGCGGCCTCTCCATTTTAGTTTTAGCCTTCCTCGCCCTGCACAGCGAGGCGAAACCGCTCGCCACAACGTCGAACCAAGGGGTCGCCACAACGTCGAACCAAGGGGTCGCCAAAACGTCGAACCAGAGGTTCGCCACAAGCCAGTGGCAAGGCGACGTCGTCATCCGCACCACGGATAAGGTTTTCCAGTCGGGGCCGGTGCCCACGGACCTGGCCGACTGCCGGGCCCGCATCGCGAAGATCGTCTGCCTGGTCGAGCCGATGAACGCTGACGAAGAGGGCGACGATTTCGACCAGCGCGCCTGCGAGCCGGGCGGTGAAAGCTACGCCTGGGCTTTCGAAGGCCACTTCGACCGGAGCGTGCCCGTGATCCAAAAGATGTACTGTCACCTTTCGAAAATCTGGATCGAGAAGTCGTTCGTGGGCACGGCCTACGCGGGCCTGGTGCGCGACTCTTCGGGAAAAACGATCGGCGGCGGGATCGGCATTCGCCGTGAGGTTTTGGAATCGAAGTTGGGTTTTGACGATTGGCTTTCATGGAAAGAAGAAACGAGTTTCGGCGGCAGCGCGGACTCGAACGCGCCACGGATCGGCGTCTTGAACTACGTCTCGAACCGTCCGACGTCGGACTTCTTTCTGGATTACGTGCTGAACCACGAGTTCGGGCACATCTTCGACTTCGCGAACGGACTGAATGCCACGACCGAATGCCGTTACCGCGAGAAGGCGCCGGGCGAATGGGAGCGCGTGGGGACCTGCGAACCGCTGCCGGGAACTTGGGGCGCGCTCAGCTGGCGCAACGTCAGCGAGCCGCTCGCCGGAAACGATTTCGCCGGCCGCGAGAAGATCTGTTTTTATTTCTGCAACGGCCAGTTCCTGAAAGCGGCCGAGGCGATTGATCTGTTCCTGGGGATGCTGGGCACGAACTTCCCGTCGACCTACTCGAGCCGTTATCCGTCCGAGGACTTCGCCGAAAACTTCGCGCTGAAGCTCGCGCACGACGACGGGCTGAGACTCAAGCTCGAGACGGGGGGCCACTCGCTGGATCTGAGCGGTCATTTCCTGGGGCCGAAGCTCGATACCAAACGACGTTACGTCGAAGATCTGATCCAAAAAGGCCCCCGCTATCCGGGGGAGTAAAAAAAAGCCCGCGGGATGCGGGCTTTTTTCTTAGTAAATGAGAGCCGGTTCGGTACCGCTCTGTTCGCGATCTTTGCCGCGGACTTCGTAACGTAAAATCCCGATGGGGTCGTCCGCGAACTCCCGCGAAATGGACATGAACTTGAGCATTCCGTCCTCGGAGAGCGTGGGATCTTGGATCTTCAGGGCCTGTTCGATGGCGGGCTCATTCAGGTTGATGGTCTTCGCGGTGAAGACGACGTGGCAGACGTACTCGCGACCTTCGATGTCGCATTCCATCTTGTCGATACCGTTGCCGGCCCAGACGTCTTTTTCGCCCCGCTGTACGCTCGAGATTTGATAAACGATGGGCGTGCCGACGAGGGCGGCGGGGAGTTCAAAACGGACTTGGGAGTCGCGCATGAAGTCGCCCGAGTTCGCGAATTCAACCGGGTAGATGTTCGAGCCTTGAAGTTCGGGATTATCGGTCGGGACCTCGTAGGTGCCTTTGAGCGAGCGGGCCTGCGCGGCGTGGGCGACAAGCGTCGTCAGTAGGGCCAGGATCAGCGTCTTCATGTTCCCTCCTGCCCTCATTTCTATGCCGTTTCATTGCGGGCGGCAAGACTCGAAACGGGTTATGAAGTGGTGTCAAAACTTCGTGTTTTCCGAGGTTGAAACTTGGTCCGGGCTTTGCTGAAAGGGGACTGAACGTGCCAACCCAGGCCAAATTGACGCCAATTTGCCCCAGAGAAAAGGGAGAACTCCTCATGATGTCTTTACGGAAACAAGCGACATGGACGACGCTCGGTTTGAGCTTCCTGGCTTCCACCGCCATGGCTCAGGCCACCTTCAACCCCATTACGACCAAGGATTGGGTCCTCGAGGACCTTGGCGCGGTGTGTTTGGCCCATACCCAACGGGTGATCGAGAACCAAACCTACCGGCTCGAGATGCAAATCGACAAGTCGGCCCAGTTCCCGGTGGAAGTGTTCGTGCGGGAGGTTCCCGCGGGCAACGGGACTCAATACGCCCGTTTCGTTTACGATAAATCCAAAGGCATCAATTATGACTTCTCTCCCCTCGCGGACGCGTCGGGGAACGTGAGCCTGTATCAGGTCCCTCGCGGTTCGACGGCGCTGGTGTCTTACATCAAACGCTCGCTCAGCCTGCCGGTGGAGTTCGTGAGCGCCGGTGTGCCCGCGCGCAAAGTCGACTTCTCGTTGCGGGGCTCGTCGGTCACGCTCGACAATCTGATCGCGCGCTGTAACGCGAAGAAGGCGCTGACCTCGAACGAGTTCGAAAAGAATTTCTTCGACCTGGCGAAGTTGCTGGCCTTGGATCCGTTGTCGCTGCGCCCGGATCAAGTCGCACGTTTGCGGAACGCCTACCTGTCGGGCCATCAGGCCTACGTCGCGCGTGACGCGAAACAAGGTGAGCTGCAAGCCCTGACCAACAAATACATGAAGCAGCTGCGTGAGCTCGACCGCCTGAAAGGGAGTCTCGACAATCTGACGCAAAAAGAGCTCGCGAACCTGAACGCGCGCAAAGCGACCCTGGACCAGAAGATCGCGGATCTGGATAAAGCGATCGCTTCGAAACAAGGCGAGATCGCGGCGAAAGACCAAGAGCTTCAGCAGCGCAATGCCGCTTACGATGCCGCTTGGCAGGTGCTGGCTCCGCTGAAGCCGGAGCACGACCGGTTGCAGTCATCGCTGGGACAGGCCCAGAACTCGCTGAACTCGTGGAACAATCGTTTGGGTCAGATCGACTCGGGCATCCGCAACACGCAAAGCGAGATCGCCAATCTGAACTCCGAGGCGGATCAAGTTCGCCGCCAGCTGAGTTCGGTGGACAGCGATTTGGATCGCGCACGTCGCAACCTGAACGATGCGGAAAACGAACTGCGCCGCTTCGACCCCCGTCGCGAGCTGCAAGAGCGTCTGCGCCGCCAACCCGGCTACGATATGAACAAACGTGACGTCGAACGTTTCGAGCGGGAGCTGCAACAGGCCGAGCGCCAAGTGGATCGCGCCGAACGCGAACTGGATCAAAAGCGTCGTCAATTGGACCAGTGCCGCACGCAACCCAACGCGAACTGCGCGGGCGAACAGTCGGCGGTGCAACAGGCGCAGCAAGATGTGCAGCGTGAACGCCAGGACGTGCAACGTCTGCGCGGTCAATTGCAGAACGCCCGTCAACAAGTCGATTGGGCCGAGCGCCGCGCGGAAAACGAAGTCCGTGATATCGAAAACCGCCTGCGGAACGAGGAAAGCGACGCCCGTCGCCGCTACTCGAATCTCGAGAGCCAACGCCACAACCTGGACAGCCGTTTGCGGAACATCGTGAATTACGAAATTCCGAATCGTCAAAACACGATCAATGCCTTGCGCTCGGAACGTCCGTCGGTCGTCTCGAACATCAACTCGTGGCAAGGGGAAGTGGCTTCCCGCAAGAAGACCTACGATGATTACAAAGCCTCGGTGGGTTGGGACGCGAAGAAAGCGGCGGTCGATCAAACCGCGGCGGAAGTGTCACGCGTGAAAAAAGAGCTGCAGAAACTCGAGGCCGAAAATACGGCGCTCGCGAACGAACTGGCGAAGCAGAAGAAGTCGCTCGCGTCGCTGATGAAAGAGATCGAGGCGATCCTCGCGAAGATCGAAGAGACCGAAGGTAAGTCGGCCGAAGTGCAAGAGCTGCTGAAGCCCTACTTCGAAGCGAAAGCGAAGCTCGAAGCCGAAATCACGGGCCTGAATCAGCTGTTTGAAAGCAACAAAGCGGCCTACAACGGCGAGCTGGGCGCCTAAAGCTGGCACGAAAACCCGGTGGGGCCCAAAACGGGCACCGGGTTTTCTCTGTTTTACTGTCCAGATTTCTGACATCGCGACCTCTGCCCGAGCTGTGTTACAAAGCTCTTCTTGGGTGGAGGTTTTTTTATGAAATTAGGTCTGATGGGCGCGGGATTGATCGCGCTGGCCGCGGTGATGAGCGGTTGCAATAAATCCTCGAACAAGTCCGAAGAACCGGCGGGAAGCGCGGTCACGCCGCAGACGTTTCCGGCTCCGGGACTGACTTTCTATTCGGACGGGAACTACACGAACGTCGACATCGACGATTCGATCCATTTCGGTAACCGGACCGCGGTTCTCTACTACATGGGGAACGTGGGCTTCGCGGGTCGTAACGCGACCAATGAGTGCAATCAGTTCATGCGCGCGGGTCGCAATGCGCCCATGCCCGTGGCTTATTCACGTATGGGCGGATATGAAAACCGTTGGCGCGCGGCGGGCACACGTCGTTATGGTCGCGTGAACTCGCGCCGTGGCGATAGTCTGGGCCAAGTGCAGACTTGGAAGTTGCGGAACGGTCAGAATCTGACGCAACTGCAAGGCGGCTGTTACGTGGTTTGTTTGATGGACCGCAACCGTCGTCACGATGCCATGGGCATGTTCTTCGAAGCGAACGCGCAGATGCAGACGCAGGTGTCGTTCAATATGAGCTTCTCGAATTACCAAGCGCAGTTTTCGGGGGCCTACTATGGACCCAAATTCCAGACCCATGCGCGTGGCGCGATCCGCTAACGGGGAATCATAAAACTTCACGCCATCTTGAAAGGCTGAAACTGCACCCTTTCCGTGTTGCAAGTCGTTCCCGGCGCGAGCGGCAAAGTCCTCTCTTTTCGCTTGGCTGGGACGCGGCCCTCCTGGCCTCACCGCAGAGTCATACGCCATCCAGGCGCTGCGGAGGTCCCATCCAACCGAAAAGAGAGGACTTTACCGCTCTCCGGAAAAGGGTTTTGCAACACGGAAAGGGTGCAGTTTCTGAAAGGCTCGACACTCGGTCGGGCCTTTTTTATTGCCAAAATGCCCCGAAAAGCCCCAACTTGCGCCGCACGCCTTTTGCTTCATTGAGGGGTGGGGAGGTGCCCGTGATTTCCAGCCTGATGCTTGCCGCTGGCGAGAGTAAAAGAATGGGTCCGCGGAACAAACTCCTGCTGCCGATGGACGGCGGCACGCTCGTGCGACGAACGGCGAAGGAGCTTGCGAAATTTCCTTTTCAGGAAAGCGTTTTCGTCACCGGCTACGAGGCCGACTTGGTGACGCCCGAGCTGATCAGTTTCGACGCCATCCTCACGCACAATGCTCGTTATAAAGAGGGGATGTCGACTTCGTTGAAGGCGGGCTTGCGGGCGCTGACGAAGCCCTGTGACGGCGTGGTGATCGTTCACGGCGACCGGCCGTCCTTTCGCATCGAAGTCGTGCAAAGGCTGGCGCAAGAATTTTACAAACGACGAGGACCACTGATCTTGTTCCCGCGATGGCGGGGGCGACGTGGGCATCCGACGTTGGTCTCGCGGCATTTTTTCGATGAGATTTTGAACGAGTTCGAAGGGGACTACGATCTAGGCTATTTGATGCGCCGGAGTCTCAACGCGGTCTTGCCGATCGATGTAGAGGACGTCGGTGTCACGGAAGACCTCGACATCCCCGAAGATGTGCCGGAGCTCAGTCGCTGTCACCTTGGAACGTGACGGTCGTCAGACCCATGCTGTTTTTGCAGCGAAGCAGGACGAGCGCGGGGGTGCCCACGCAGATTTGGTCCTTGCGGTCGCGCAGGACGAAACGTCCATCGGCGTCCAAGATCTCGAGTTCGAGAATGTCTTCGGTCGCGAACTTGATGTCTTTCAAGAATTGAATCGCCTGGCCTTGTTCGGCGGTCAGACGCATCTTATCCCGACGCAAAAATTCTTGGAAAAGCGCGCTGGTCGAAGGATCGGCCGCAACGGCGCCGACGCCCGCGATCATCAGCAGTGCGCCGATCAATGCGCCCACTTTTTTAGTCAACATGGTTCCTCCATTAAAGGTCATTCACGAACTCGATGAGCGCTTTGCGCTCGGGGGCGGTCAAACCCATGAACGCGCGTTTCGAAGCTTCCGCTTCGCCGCCGTGCCAAAGGATCGCCTCTTCGACGCCGCGGGCGCGTCCGTCATGCATCAGATTCTGATGGCCGTTCACGGTGCGGATCATCCCCAAGCCCCAAAGGGGTGGAGTGCGCCACTCGCGGCCGTTGGCCATCGCCTCGGGACGGTGGTCGGCGAGGTCCATGCCCACGTCATGCAGCAGGAAATCCGAATACGGAAAGATGATCTGGTTGCGGAGCATCGCCGAGGGCGCGTCGGCACCGGTCGTGAAACGCGGCGTGTGGCAAGTGGCGCAGTTCACCTGGTGGAACAGTTTTTCGCCGAAGAGCACTTCGGGATCGCGGGGTTTGCGGCGCGCGGGCACCGCGAGGAGCTGCATATAAAGAGTCACCCGATCGAGCTGTTGATCGGTCACTTCCGGAGCGCCGCCGGTCGGTGCCGCCACGCATGCGGTTTGGAGCGGCGGGCAGTTTTCATTCGGGAACATCGAGGTGGTCAAACCCATGTCGCCGTTGAACGCGGCCGCGGATTGCTGGCGCACGGTGGGCTGTCCGGCTTTCCAACCGAAGCGGCCCAGTGCTTTCTGGCCGGTGAGATGATCGAGGGCCCAGTTCGCGCGTCCCGAAATGGCGTCGCCGTTCGCGTCCTGGGGATCCTCCAGGGCGAGGATGTCGGCCGCGGGGATCGCCTCGATGAGTCCGAGGCCGATGACCTGCGGGGCCTGCCGGGGCGAAAAACGCGCGCGCGGATGGGGTTCGAGATCACCGAACGCAAGATTCGCGAAGGAGTAACGAGGGCGGCGTAGGGTCGCGACTTCGCCATCGGGATAGGTGACGGGAATATCGGTAAACTCGACGCTCGCCTGGCCTTCGCCGGGGACGCCCTTGATACCGAAGGGATTGAGCTGTTCGCCGTACACCGGATGATCGCCAAGGAAGCCATCGACGGTGAGGCCGCTCAAACGGAAAAGCAAAGACAAATCGACGCGAACTTTGCCGTTCGCTTCGAGAAACGCGGGGCCGCGTCCGTCCAGGCCGTGGCAGGCCGAACACGAGGTCGCGTTGAAGGTCGGTCCGAGTCCGTCGCGGCCTTCGGTCGAAGACGGCGCCTGCACCCAGACATCTTTGAAGAACGAATTGCCGACGAAGAATTCGCGGCGCTCTTGATTGCTGACGCCGACGAGCGGATGGCCGAAGGCGTTGCGGGTCAAGTCACGGACGCTCCCGGCGCCGCCGGGAAATTCCGCAGGATCGGGGGTCGCGTTGGTTTTTGAGCTGATGCCCAAAAACAGCGAAGCCCCGATCACGATCGTGATCAGGGCCAGAAGTTTCGCGGAAAAAAATCGCGAAACGAGGGAGGGCATTATTGCAGGATCGCCACGCCGAGCAGAGTCGCCGCGGTCTTCAGATCCGCGCCGAGGTTTTCGAGCTCGGTGACCGCGGTCAGGATCGCCGCGCGTCCGTCATCCGAGAAGATCGCTTGGTCGAAGGGCGCGGGAATCGCGCGGACCGCTTTTTCGGTCACTTCAAGTTGGATCTCCAGGCGGGTCGCTAGCGCCGCGTCCTTCGCTTTCACGAGTTCCAGCACCGATCCGCCGTTCAACGTCAGGGCCTCTTTGATACCCAAGAAGTTGTACACGATGTCGTTGTGGGTGGTGTCCGAGAAGCACGAGTGCTCGTCTTCTTGGAGTTGCGTATCGTAAGCGACGAACAGGCGCTCTTGGCTCAGCTCGAAGCCGGCCAGTTGCACGGTGCCGGTCAGGATGAAGCCCAGCGACTCGAGGGTCTTTGCGGGCGACGCGAAGTCGGCGACGTAGTTCGCGCCGTTCGCGGGATTCCATTCTTCCGCCAGGTGCGTCAGGTGCTCGATCAGCAGATCCGAAACCAGCGACAGATATTGACGGCGGCGGTCCGCGTTCTTTTTGACGGTGAAGTCGGTGTAGGGACGGTTGCCGGGTCCGTTGATATTGAAGTCTTGGCCCCAGAGCATGAACTCGATCGCGTGCCAGCCGGTCGAGATGTTTTTCTCGCCGTCTTTTTCGTTTAGCTCGATCAGCAGTTCTTTCGAAAGAGTCGGGTAGTTGACGAGGTCGTTGATGAAACCCGCGCCGTTATCGCCACGGACCGAGTCGATATAGACTTCGTCCAGCGGCCAAGCGTTGATCAGGCCTTCGGGACCGTCTTCACGGTCGATGGGGCCCGAGTAGAAACGGAAAACTTCGGTCGTCGAGTACAGCTTGCGCGCTTCCACCCAAGCGGTCTTCGCGGCTTCGAGCGACTCGGCCGAGGGCGCTTGCGTGAACGCCTGGATCTTTTCGTTCATCAGTTTCGTGGCGGTCAAAGTCTCGGTGTAACGAGTGAACACGAATTTCGAGTAGGCGCTCACCACGGCTTTGGGAGTTTGGGCCAAAGCTTGGGCACTGACCGTCAGCAGGACCGCGCTGAGCGCGAGTTTCAAAGATTTCATCGAGGATCCTCCGTAAGAATTGGCCGCAACTGAGACGATAAAACCCGCGCGGTCAAAACCGCCCGTGCGGGTTTCCGGAGTTGAAAATCAACTGAAGTTACGGGCAGCTCGAGATGCTGGTTTCTTCGCGGATTTCGTTGGGACCGTCGACAAAGTCCATCACGACTTCGTTTTTGCCGTTGGCGCGGGCGTTTTCGACGTACTCTTCGTCGCCCCAGAGGATGCCTTGATCCAGCGCCCAGGCGGCCCATTTGGAATCGCCTACGAAACAGACTTCGCCGCTCAAGATATCCGAGGCGTAGCAGCCGTCGGCATAACTATCGACGACCATATTCTTGGACGTCACATAGACTTCGCCGCGGCACATAATTTTGTTTTCGGTCTCGGGAAACAGCTCCAGCTGCTCGGCTTGGGCGAAGGACATATTGAAAAGACAGGGGAAAACGAATGCGATCAGGAACGATTTCATGGGATCTCCTCCAAATGTCCGCGTCCTATGCCTTGGGCGAAGGCTTGTCCATTCAGGGGATGTACAGCCTGTGATTTTGACAAGACATTAACGCGGGAGTAGGTGTTTCGCCCACACGGTCAACGGGTTTTGAAAAAGTGGTTTTTTTGAAAAACCTCGGTCGTGAGGGGGAAGCTTGAGTCCTGCGTTACTGTCCGTCCGTCGCCCCATCTTTATCGCGTCACTCGTCATTTTAATGCTCGCCCTCGGGATGATCTCGCTGAATCGTCTGCCGATCGATCTTTATCCCGACGTCACGTTCCCCACGGTCGTCGTGCAGACGGTCTACGGCGGGGCCGGGCCGATCGAAATTGAAACGGAAGTCTCGCGGGTCCTTGAGGACGAGGTTTCGACGATCTCGGGCGTGCAGAAAGTGTCTTCGCAAAACCGCGAGGGCGTCTCGGTCGTCATCGTCGAATTCAATCTGAATACGAATTTGAACTTCGCGGAACAACAGGTCCGCGCGAAGGTCTCGAACTCCATGCGGATGCTGCCCGAAGACGTCGACGAGCCGATCATCCGTCAGGTCAGTCCTTCGGACGCGCCGATCCTGGGCATCGCGATGCGCTCGACGCTTCCGGATGCGCAGCTTTACGATCTGGCGAAAGAGGTGATCTCGCCCCAGTTCGAACAGATCTACCAGGTCGGTCAGGTCGATATCTTGGGCGGTCGTCGTCGCGAGGTGCACGTCAACCTCGACATGAACAAGTTGCGTAACGCCGATATCTCGGCGACCTCGGTCGTGGCGGCGCTGCAAAGCGGGGGGCGGAACATCCCGATCGGGAAGACCGACGACTCCGGGAAAGAGTACAGTTACCGCACGATCGCGCAGTTCAAAACTTTGAGCGATATCGACAACACCGTCCTGCGTTTGGCGAACATCGATCACCCGATCACGATCGGCCGCCTGGGCACGATTTCGGATTCACTCATCGACGAGGTCTCGCGCACCCGCTTCAACGGGGAAAAAGCGATCTACTTCAACATCTTCCGTCAATCCGGCGCGAACTCCGTGCGGGTCGCGGACGACGTCAAAAAACGGATGGAGAAGATCAACCTCGAATTGAAGACCAAAGGCACCGATGCCGAGATGAAACTCGTCAACGACCGCAGCCGGGTCATCCGCAACAACGTCTTTGACGTCTACGAGTCGATCTTTTTCGGGGTTTTGCTGACGATCATCGTGGTCTACTTCTTCCTGGGGAGCTGGAAATCGACGATCATCACGGGCTTCGCGCTGCCGAACTCGCTGTTGGGCGCGTGTATCATGATGCTCGTGTTCGACTTCTCGATCAACATCATGAGTCTGCTCGCGATGAGTCTGGTCGTGGGACTGCTGGTCGATGACGCCATCGTCGTGCGGGAAAACATCTTCCGTAAACTCGAGCAGGGCCTGTCGCCGAAACAGGCGGCGGTCACGGGAACCAACGAAGTCACGATGGCCGTCATCGCGACGACGCTGACCATCCTCGCGGTCTTCGGTCCCATCGGGAACTTGCAAGGGATCGTCGGTCAGTTCTTCAAGCAGTTCGGACTCACGGTCTGCTTCGCGATGATCATTTCGCTTTTCGACGGTCTGTTCGTCGCGCCGGCGATGAGCGCGTATGTCGGGGGCGGTTTGCATCACGGCGAACCGAAGTTCTTCCTGGCGCGCTGGAACCGCAATATGCTGAAGGGCTTCGATCGGTTCAATACCTGGCTCGAGAAGCGCTACGCGGCCTTGCTCCATTGGGTGATGAGAGTGCCCTGGGTCACGCTGGTCGCGTCCGTGGGGATCTTCATCGGTTCGGTGATGCTCGCCGGACGGGTGCCTTTCACGTTCTTGCCGCCCGCCGATAACGGCGAGTTCTTCGTGACCTTCGAGCTGGATCCGGGGGCGTCTTTGGATGCCACCGAAGCCGTCGCGAACGACATTCAAAAGCGGGTGCGGGAGCTTCCGCAGGTGGAAGACATCTTGATGACCATCGGCTCGGGCACGTCCGAGTCGAACAAGGGGGACTTGTACCTGCGCTTGGTGGGCCCGAAGGACCGCGCCGAAAATACGACGGGCGTGAAAGCCATCGTGCGCGAAAAGATGAAGGACCTCGAGACTAAATATAAAGTCAAAGTCACCGATCAGTCGGGCGGCGGCGGCCAGCGGCAGTTCAACATGAACCTGGTCGGACAGAATCTCGACGATCTGATTTCGTTCTCGGAAAAAGTGCGCGAGCGCCTTTCGAAGCACCCCGCGCTGTCGCAGGTCGACTCCAGTTACCGTGCGGGGAAACCCGAATTCCAGGTCGTGCCCAACTCGCGGACTTCGCAAATGGCGGGCGTGACGCTGACGTCGATGGGGCTTGAGCTGCGGATTCTGGTCGAGGGGCAGACGCCCGCGGTCTACCGCGAAAACGGCTACGATTACGACGTGCGCGTGCGCTTGCAAGACGATCAACGGGATCTACGGCAGAACTTCCAGCGCATGATGGTGCCGAACTTGAACAACCGGATGATCCCGCTGCCCAACGTGGCCAGCGTGAAAGAGGCGACCGGCCCCACGACGATTTTGCGTGAAAATCGTACGCGTTACATCCAGCTGTCGGCGGACATGGTCCCCGGCGGTCCCGGACTGGGCGGCGCGATCACGGACATCAACAAGATGTTTCTGGAAGACCTCAAGCCGCCGCCGGGCGTCTCGCACAGCTTCGTCGGTGAGGCCGAGCGTTTCGCCGAGCTGATGACGAACATCCTTGTCTCGTTGGGATTGGGTTTTCTGTTCATCTACCTGGTGCTCGCGTCGCTTTACGAGAGCTTCGTGAAACCGATCACGATCATGATCGTCATCCCGCTCGCGGCCTGCGGAGGCTTCGCGGCGCTGTGGCTGACGGGCTCGAGCTTCGATCTGTTCTCGATGATCGGTTGCGTGATGCTGATGGGACTCGCGACGAAGAACTCGATCCTGCTTGTCGACTACGCGGCCGAGGCGATCCGCCAAGGCAAAGACATGAAGACCGCGATCATCGAAGCGGGCGAGACGCGTCTGCGCCCGATCCTGATGACGAGCTTCGCGTTGATCGCCGGCATGGTGCCCGTCGCGATCGGTCTGAACGAAGCGTCGAAGGGGCGCACGAGCTTGGGGATCGTCGTCATCGGCGGAACGATTTCGTCGACGGTCCTGACACTCGTGGTGATCCCGGCGGTCTATTCTTACATCGATCGTTTCGAACACTGGTTGATCCGCGTTTTCCATCGCCTGTTCGGCGAGGACAAGAACGTCGTTTAAACTCAGTCGGTGAGCGTGACGCCCACCGAACGTGTTTGTTCGGCCGAGATCGCTCCCGCCAATCCGTAAGGCATGCGGCCCTGACGACGGCGTTGGATTTTGACGTTGCCGTTCCATTGGCCGGGGACGTTGGGGTTGAGGCTCGTCGCCGCGGCGTCGAACTCCAAGACCCCGTTTTCGGGCGCGGTGTCATTCCGGTAGCGCAGATGCGATGAAGACCCCGTTGAAAACTCAAGATAAGCGGTCATCTCGTCTAGGGGATTCAAGCTCGGCGTCCACGTGACGGCCAGGCGATCGCCTTTACGCAGAATCACCGGCGCGGCGGGACTCACGTTCAAGATGGGCTCCGGTAGCGACGCCGTGGCGACGTAGGCGGGCTCGTTGGGACGTGTGAACTGCACTTGGTAATCGTAACCCGTGCGGTAGGGAAGGCTCACGCTATAGGTGACCACGCCGAAAGCTTCGGACTTCGTCATCGCGCGACCGTCACAGGTCACGTCGTCGGCGCCGGCCAGCTCAAGCGAAGTGCCGGTCCCGCCCCCGACTTGAAAACGCACGAGGCACTCGACGCGATTCGTATCTTGCGCCTGCACGGAATAAGAGGCGAACACGCCCGAGGTTTTCACGTTGTCCGAGGTCGTTTTCGAGCATGCGACGGCGAACAGCGAAAGGGCGGCAAGAAATAAAGCGTTTGGGGATTTCATCTGAGCACTCCTTGGTTGCGGAGACGTTTGTCTTCCACCTCCGAGTCTTAACAGCAGGAGTTGGGCGGTCGCTAGACCGGCTGGCCAAAATTTGTAACAAACTGTTACAAAATCGCGCCGCCGCGAGGGTTTCGCTTCGCGAATAAAAAAAGCGACTCCGAGGAGTCGCTTTTTTGCGAGAATCGAAAGTCGCGCGAAGCGTTGACTACGTCGTCGAACCCAGCGAGAACGCGACGATGATGGTCACGATGATCGGGATGGCCGCATAGATCGCGAACGGCAACATCTCGCGTGCCGCTTCGTCTGCGTTACGGGCTTTGATTTCAGACTTCGGAAGTTGTTGAGCCATGGGGCCTCCCTTACAGTCTTCATTCTATAACGAGGACTGAGGTGATGGGCAAGCCCATGCCTGCAATTTGATCAATTCCGTGCCCTAATGAATCGCGGTATCCGAGTTTTCGTCCAGTCGGGGGGCCGGTTTCTCGGATGAGACGACTTCCGCGCTCTCGGGAAGCTTCAGATCCCGTTGATTCCGGTCGCGGGCGTAACTTCCGGTCGCCGTATCGTTACTCGACACCAGGCCTTCGGCTTCATCGAAGTCTTCTTCGTCGAGCTCCAGATCGGTTTCGAAGTTCAGACCCATCTCGGTTTCGGTGTCGGCGTCGAATTCCGAATCCCCGGGACTATCGTCCTCGGGGCGGGTCGAAGCCGCATTCGCCATCTCGAGCGTGTAGTCCTCTTCGGTGATGAAGTCTTTGTGCTTCTTCGCCATAAGATCCTCCTGGTGGAGGGCTCGTGCAAACTCGAGGGTAGCCGGAGACGCGGGCGAAATGCCCCGCTTTAGGGTGTTTCCTCCATTTGTCCAAGCACAGAACGTCTCCCGCCGTTCGAAGATCAAGGCGTGACGACGAAGGCTTAGCCGTTGCTATGTCGAGGAGGAGCAACGCGGAGATTCGGACGGCGGGAGGCGCCCCTTCGGGGTCAAGTCCCTTCACGCCCCCTGACTTCGTTGCTCCTCCTTGAATTGGCATGGCCAGTCCTGCGTCGTCGCGCCTTGCAGGTGTCGCAAAGGGACTCGATTCTGTGCTTGGACAAATGGAGGAAACACCCTAATCCCGGAACGCGGCGCCGACGTGAGTTCGGATGAATTCCGTGATGACTTGCGCGGCGCGGGTGTTCTGGTTTTCCTTTTTGTAGATCAGGCAGATCGAGTCTTTGAACTCGGGCGCGTCCCGATGAAACGGAACGGCGTTCGCGCCGTCCATCACTTTCAGCACGCGTGCGGGGATGATGCCGACGCCCGCGCCTTCGGCGGTCAAGCGCGCCGCGATTTCCAAAGACGACGTATGCAGCTCGCGTTCGAAACGTATTCCTTTTTTCGCGCACGCGCGCAGGATCGTCTGCACTTGGTGCAGGTCGGGATCGCAGATCAGCACGTCCGTATTCTTCAGCTTCGGCGCTTTCCACATACGTACGCTGTCTTCGCCGAGTTTACGGATGACGAGGTCGGGATGTTCCGGCGGGTTCACGACGATTCCGAAATCCAGACGGTTGCTGATTACGCTTTCGGCCATCTGGCGCGAAAGTCCGTGTTCGAATTTGAAGCTGAGTCCTTCGTGCGCTTCGAGCAGGGGCCCCACGAAGCTCGGCAGCAGATATTGCCCCAGCGCCGTGTGCACGCCCAAACGGTAGGTGCCGGCGATGCGCTCGTTTTCGTCGGTCACGATGTTTTGGATGCGATTCCAGACGTCTTCGAGCTGACCACTCAGGCCCGCGAGCTTCGCGCCCGCGCGGGTCAGGCGCACTCCCGATTTTGAGCGAATCATGAGGGGACAGCCGAGCTGCTCTTCCAGTCTTTTTAAGGAATGGCTGAGGGCGGGTTGGGTGACGCCTAGGCGCTCGGCCGCGCGGCGCAGATTTCCGGTGGAGCTGATCTCTTTGAAGTAGCGCAGGTCATCGGGATGAATCATGCGAGCGGTCTCGCAGGTCCTGTCGAAAAAATCGACTGAATTCGGCAAACTCGCGGAAAGCGACCGGTTTCCCGGACATTTCACTGAAGACTTTGCGCGCCCCGACCGATGTCCAGGGGGATGAGAACGCTACTCCTAATCTTCATGATGATGATCCTTGCGGCCTGCGGGCCCCAAGGCGGGACCATGCTCACGGTCGAGGACCTCGAACAAGAGAGCGGGACGGATAATGACGGTCTTGGCGAGGGCGAAGAGGAAGAAGAGGTCGTCGTGACCCCGGCTCCGACGCCGACCCCCGCGCCCGGCCAAAGCAAAGTCTCGTTTTACCTTTCTTCGGCCCAGCACCGTCTGGCTCACGACGTCGCGCAGTTTTGGGAAGGCTGCCAGGCCGAGCAGATTGTGAAGGGCGGTTACGAAAGCGACAGCGTTTGTTCGAAAGCCTACGTGCAGCCCGCGTTCGGGCGTCATCTGAACCGCCACTTCGTGAGTTGCGTGAAGACGGCGGCGGCGCGCGCCGGTTTTAATGAACCCGCGCGGATTTTTGTGCGTCATTGGGGATCATACAACGATCGCACGGCGCGCGGATCGACGCGTTTGTCGATGCACGCCTACGCGCGCGCGATCGACCTTGTGAATATCAATCTCTACGATGCAGCGGGGGCGTTGAAACGAGTGTCGACGCACGTTCGTGACTACACGGGTGCGAACGCGGTATTTTATGACGAGTTTCGCGCGTGCTGGAAGGCGACGATTCCCGCGACGTGCCGGTCTTCGGATACGGAATCTTCGGGCTCGATCGGTTTTCCGTCGTCGAAAATGGGGGGCAATACCCTCCACAATGACCATCTTCATCTTTCCTATCCGTTGTGTGCGGGGTAAGCGATGCTGAAACTGTTGATTAAATCCCTGCTGGTGACTTTCTTCGTGGCGCTGTCGGCGTTCGTTTTGCCCGCCGGGGCGCAGACGATCGGCGCGCGCTCCCAAAACACCGAGGACACCGACGACGGTCACGGGCACGATCTGACCGTGGACGCCCTTGTGGATTGGAAAGCGTTCGATGCGAAGGCCCCTTGGCACAAGGTCTTTGCTTTGATCCGCAAAGACGGGCATTCGATGAATCGTCCGTTCGTCCTCGAAATTCGTGCGGCCTGCCGCGAGTACGCCAGTCAAGACTGGTCGGCGTTGAAAGTCGGCGATCAAGAGTCACTTTGTGGGGTGGATCCGAGCTCGCTCCGCCTGGACGGGGACGCGGTGGTGATCGAATACGTCGAGCCCGACGCGGAATTCTACAAGGAACAGATCGGGAAGCGCGTGAAGAAAATCAAACAGCGCTGTCTGAAGGAGCGCAAAACCCTCCGGCTGTCGCTCCAGCACCTCTGTAAGCCGTAATCAACAGGTGGGGAGGAACTCCGTGTCACTCCCATTGACTCCGTTTTAAACTCTGCTTCAATAATAAGGGCAGAAACCAAAACTACGGAGTCCGACATGAAAATCTTTGCACCGGTTCTCGTTCTTTCTTTGACCACGTTCGCGTTGACGACGGCGGCCCAGGCTCAATCCTTCACCGTCAAAAAAGTGAAAGGCAAACAAGCCATCGTCCAAATGACCAGCGGGTCGTTCTCGGAAGGCCAGACGGTTTCGGTCGGCGGCGGCGAGGCTTCCTCTTCGTACAGTTCGGGCGGTAGCGCGGGCTCGCGCAATAAGTTCATCGGTTTGGAAGGGCGATTCACTTCGACGAAGGTCACGGTGAACAACCAATCTTCCACGACCACCGGCATCGGCCTGCTGGCGACTTACGGATGGAATAAGCTGACCATGGAGTACGGCGTGATCGGTGGCGTGACGATCAATAGCGGTGGCGGATCGAATTCGACCGATCTCGAAGTTGGTGGCGTCTTCGACTACAACTTCACCGAGAATCGTCCGGGCAATGACGGGATCTTGTTCGTCGGCGCGAATGCGACTTTCGGATCGAATAGCGGCGGCGCGACCAGCACGACGACCATCAAGATCTATCCGCATGTCGGCTACAAGATGTTCGCTCTGGGTAACGCGACGGCGATCCGCTTCCATTTGGGAATGCAGCTGCTGCAAACCAGCGGCGGCGGAGCTTCGGGCAGTGACACGCAGCCTCTGGGCGGCGTTGGATTGCAAACTTACTTCTGATTCAAATCCGATCCACGTCTCCGCGAGTTGCGGCGGACGTTCATCGCATCTGAAACACCAAGACCCCGGCCACAAGCTGGGGTTTTTTATTGGGCCGGTCGATCACCCCGGGTGGGGAAGTGACCCGTGCCTCTGTCATCGTCGCTCGTCGCGAGCGATGGATCCTAAAAAATTTCCGCGAGAATAACTATCCTTTGCAACGAAGCCGACCTCGGTCGCCGCGAAAATCGCGACCTAAATGAGGCCCCCGGGAGGATAAACACCGAGGGCCCCGACACGAGGTCAGTTCATCAACCGATCAGTTTCAGAGCCAACTGGGGCGTGCTGTTCGCTTGCGCCAGTGTGCTTGTCGAAGCCTGAAGCAGGATGTTGTTGCGGGTCATTTCCGACGAAGCCGATGCGACATCGGTATCGCGGATCCGCGAATTCGCGGCCGACATGTTCTCTTCGAGGACGCCCAAGTTATCGACGGTCGAAGTCAGACGGTTTTGGAGTGCACCCAAATTTGCGCGCATGCCGTTCGCCATGTCTTGAGCCGAGTCGAGCGCCGTGAGTGCGTCCTGAGCGCCTTCCTTGCTCGTGAAGTCCAGACCGGCGAGGCCCAGAGCATCCAGAGTGGCGACGTTCACCGACGAGTCGAAAGAGATACGATCTTCGTCCGCGTTGTTATAAACGCCGACTTGGAAATCAAAAGTAGGAGTCGTGCCGTCGAGCAGGTTGGTGGTGCCCCACTTAGTCGACTTCGCGATACGTTCGATTTCCGACTTCATTTGCTGAACTTCTTTATCCAAGAAGCCGCGCTCAGTCTGACCGACGGTATCCGAAGCGGCCTGGATGCCCAGTTCCCGCAGACGGGTGACGATGTTAGAGATTTCGTTGAGTCCGCCTTCCGCCGTTTGGATCATCGAGATCCCGTCATTGGCGTTGCGGTTAGCCTGGCGAGCCGAGCGGATACCTGATTTCAGGCGCTCCGAGATCGCGAGACCGGCAGCATCATCTGCTGCGATGTTGATGCGAGAACCCGATGCGAGTTGTCCCATGGACTTCGACATCGAACGTTGGCTACCCGCGAGATTCCGTTGTGCATTGATTGCACCGATATTCGTGCTTACGCGCATTCCCATAAAACTATCCCCTTTGTAACTGTGTTACTTCCGCATTCAACCTCCGTGTCTTCCCTTTTGTTTCCTCGTGTTGTCCCCGCAACAAACCGTGTTCCGTGGACAGCATACTCTTCGACGAGCGGAGTTTTTTCTACACTCGACCGGAGTCCAAATTTGGAGGCGTTCGTCGCGTCCAACTCGACCGATGTCCCCAAGGCATCGGTCCGTTGAACGTGGCTATGGTCGTGGTTTTCAGGACGTTCGCACAGAGAAGCGCCGGACTTTCCGCGCGCGACGAACGGGAAGTGGACGAGACTTTTCTCTTAGGACGGAGATCTTGCGTTACGGGAGTGGAGAAATAAAAAACCCGGAAGTTCGTTCCGGGTTTTCAGAGGGGAAATTACTCTTCTTCTTCGTAGCGGCACATCCGTGGCGACTCTTCGCACTCGGCTTCGCGTTCTTGCACGATACGGAGCGCGGCGCGTGTTCCCTCTTGGATCTTGGCCGTGGGGAACTCTTGCGCGAACTGCCGCAGGAGCGCGCGCAGCTCGTTGAACTGGTAGTAGGCGCGGGCGTTCGAGGCGTACGTCTGCAGGAACTCGGCGACCACGGACTCGCTCACGGTCTTGGCTTTCAAGCGGGCTTTGACGTGCGCGATCAAAGGCGAATTCTCCATGCTCATCAGGCCCGTGAAGCCGACGGGGTAGGATTTTTCGTCCGGTTTCGCTTTGATGTAACTCTCGAACCAGACTTGGACGCCTTTGTTGAGGTCCTGGCGGCCGAGCGCGCGCAGCGGGATTTTTACGTCGTTCTCGAGCATCTTCAGCCCTTGCGCGAGGGCTTCTTTCGCCAGCTCCGCGGTGACCGCGTCGTTCTCAAGATCCACGGCGCGCAGGATTTGGTAAGCCAACCGGACGTCTTCGGCGTTTTTGCTGGCCTTCAGTTTCAGCGTTTCGGGCACGAGCTTCGCGAGCGGGTACAAACCGAAGATCGTCGAATCACTGGCGACGTAACCCATACGCCCCTGGTAGGTCCGTGAGTTCATCGCGGTCAGGGCACGCGCTTCTTTCAAGTTCTGGATCGGAATTTTGAGTTCGATGATTTGTCCCATCAGATCGACCGGCATGATGCCAAGATCCATCATCTGCTCCGAGATCTTGTCGTAGTCATGTTTCGCCAGTTGGGCGTAGAGTTTCGGAATCGTGCGCAAGAGACGCGCCTTTTCGCCGGGCAGGTAGCCGTATTCTTCCGAGTCGGGGAGTTTGCGCATACAACGCGAAGCCATCGAATCCATCGCGTTCATTCCGGTGTCCCAGTGACCGGCATCGAGCGCGGTTTCCGCGCGTTCCAATGCGAATTCGCAGTAGACTTCCGGTTTCAGCGCGGAAGCGATGATGCCTTCCAGGGTCGTCGCGTTCACGGAGAGCGGTTGCTTCGCCAGCTTGTACAGCTCGGCTTTCATGCGGTTTTGTACGTTGGGGGTCAGATTTTTCACCAGTTGCCAGATGCCGGCCAGGCGCTGCTGATCCTCGACCGAAGAACCTTGCATCAAATCAAGCAGGGCTTCCTGAGCGGAGTCGTCGATATTCATTTCCGTCGCGAACTGGCGTTGGCGATCGAGCGCCTCGATGACCGCGCTTCGCGAATCCGAGTCGCCGCGCGAAAGCTGCATCAGTTGATCGAAGACGCGTTTGTTGAACTTCAGGTAGCAGCCGGTGTTTTTGATATATTCGGGCTGCGCGATGAGTTCGGGGTTCAGCTCGGGGCGCTCCCACATCGGGTGTTTGCTATAGTAGCTCGAAGAGCAGAGCAATTGGGTTTGGTGTTCGTTCAAACCGCGGTCGCCGTTCGGCATCAACGTGCGGAAGTACGAGGCGTGCGCGTTGCCCGGAACTTTCAGCTGTTGCAGGTAAGCGAGGTAAGCTTGACCGATGTCGGACTTGGCGTCGGCCTTGAGATACTCGCGCAAAGCGCGGACCATCAGGTCTTCGTCGAAATTCGCCACGCACGACAAGGCGCGAACGAAATGCGCGTCCTGGAAGCGGGCCGCCGGAATATCCGCCGTCGAGAAAGACACCTTGATGCTGTTCGAACTCGCGTAAGAGCAGATCTGGTCTTTGCGCTCAAGATCGAAGGCTTGGTTCATATCGCCGATCAGAAGGGCTTCGACTTTCTTCATGTAGTCTTTGTTGTAGACCCAACCGAAGAATTTCATGAAGGTCAGAACTTTCAGCTGCATCCCGAGGATCGCGGAGTCACGACGGGCGACGATCCCCGCGAGCGAGTCGCGCAGTTTGCTGTTGGTCATGACGGGCTCGAGGATCTCGAACTCTTTGTCTTTCCATTGATAGTTGTCGACGGTCAGGCGGCTCAGCCAGTCGTTGATGGCCGGCAGGTACGCGAAAGACTTCTCCGAGCGCAGCGAGTTCGTGATCCAGTGCAATTTCGCGTTGAACGGGACCTTCGAGTTATTCAAGTAGCAGGTGGGAATCTGCTCACGCTGCATCTCTTTCGCGCCGGACTCCTGCGCGAACGCGGTGACCTTCAGAGCGGTCGCGAGTTTGCCGTTGGTCGCTTCATCCAGCTTCCGCAGGTTCTCGGGCAGGTAGTAGTTCGTGCCCTTCAAAGACTTGAAGTAGTTGCCCAGCAGTCCGCGCACGTTTTTCCCCGACGGCCCGACCGAGTCGAAACCGTAGATCCGAGGCGCGCCACGGAACACACGGCGCATGCGATCGCTAAACGCGTCGCCCAAAGGCGAATAGCGGAAGGCGACGACCTGTTCGGCTTGCTCGGCGCTGAAACCGTCTTGGCGCAGAACGCGACGGTATTCTTCGGGTGAACGGTGATCTTGCTTTTTTCCCGCGAGGGTATTGCAACCCATCAGGAAGACTTCTTTAGGGTTTTGCAGGATGCCGTCGCAGCCTTTGTCGCACGAAAGTTCTTCGAGGGTTTCCATGGAGAGGTCGAGACCACTCGAGCCGAAGAAGCTTCCGCCGAAGTGGCCCGAGATGACGAGGACATCACACTTGATTTTTTGTTGGCAGGCTTTACGCAGCCAAGCGGACTTGCCGGAGTCTTGGGGTTCGTCGGTGGTCTCTTCCGCTTCTCCGTCACCTTCGAGCTTGTCGTCGGTGAGTTTCGTGAGCTCCACGAAGTTGGTGGTCGCGGCCGGTAGCGAGGCTTTGAACATCTCGATTTCATCCGATGAATTGATCGTGATCGAGCAGACCGTGGTCTTCGACGCGGGCGTGGTCAATTTCTGATCGGGGCGCGGGATCGGGATCGGCACGTTCTTCGGCAGCGTGACGGCGTTCGCGGCCCCAAGGAAAAGGACTTGCGAACATAGAAGCAGAAGAGTCGAAGTGACGCGCATGATAGCTCCTCATGGAATAGATCCACGGGGAGCTATCGCAACGCCCGGGCCCCCGGAGAGCTCAGGAAAATCGGGGGTTTACGCGGACGCAAAAGGGGCCTCCGGCGCCGGAGGGCCCCGCAGCCGTCTAAATGTTGTACGGTGGCGAGCTTACCGCGCCGGCGGTTTGGGACCTTCCATTTTCAGGAAGGACATATAGTGACGGAGCTCCGAAATGCTCTCTTTGATGTCATCGAGCGCGCGGTGGGAGTTGCGCTTCTCGTGGCGGATTCCGTACTTCGTATTCATCACGATCTTCCACGAGGTCACGTCGAGCATACGGTAGTGAAGTAGCGACGCGAATTTCGGAAAGTACTTATTGATGAACAGACGATCTTGCATGATCGAGTTTCCGGCGAGCACGGGGCGCTGACCTTTCGGCAGATCACCCGGCCAGTATTTCTTTGTCAGCTGGATGAGTTCGTTCTCGACCGTTTCGGGAGTTTGGCCGAACGGAATTTTTTTGAGCAGCCCGGATTCTCCGTGATGCTTCTTGTTCCAGTCGTCCATGCGGTCCAGATAGACTTGCGGTTGTTTCACGACCGTTTCGTACTCATCGAAGATGCGAAAATTATAATCGGCGATGATGACCGCGCATTCGATGATCACTTCCTTCTCGATATCGAGGCCGGTCATCTCGAGATCGATCCAAATCAACTTCTCATTCGGGTTCATCGGTGAACTTGATTGCAACATTGGAAAATTTTGCAGGTAAATGACCCGCTTTTCCAGTCGAAACGAGTGTCACCGGGCATCAACTGATGGGCGCTATCAAAACTATCGTCTTGTTCGCGCACGCCCGTTCCCCGTACAAGGGCGACGAACATGAGCACTTCGGGGGGGAGAATGGCAGGGGCCATTCGTCGAGGTGCACCCGGGGGGGGATCAAATGTTCAAGCTTCGTTCTTGTGCACAAGTCATCGCGGCCCTGAGTTTGATCTTCGCGGGGTTGCTCGCGGAAGCGGCGGTGGAGTTTCAATATTCGACCGGCGTCACCGAAAAACAACGTGAGCTACTGACAAAGGATCTCGCGCGGCTGTCCGGGCAAAACTTCGGCGATTCGTCCGGCGAACTCCGCCGCGTCCTGGGTCTGCCCGATGTTTCGGCGTCGAGCCTCGAGTCCTGGCTTTCGACCCGCGCTCGTTACGTCATCGACGAAAAGCATCCCTTCAACGCGTTCACCATCTTTGCGCTCGCGCCCGTGGAATATCCGGCGGCCGGCGATGCGAAACCGGTCGAGGCTCCGCCTGCGCCCGCTCAACCTGACAATGCCCGAGTGGATGGAGTTCCGAGAAACGCCGAGGTGGCCCAAGCGGCCGCTCCGGCGGAAGGAGGGGGAGGAACTCCATCCACATCTGACTCGCCCGCGGAAGAGTCCGGTCCCACCATCGTGATGGCGAACATGGGCGCGGCTCTTTATATGGTCGGCCGTCAGAACAACGTCGTCGTCGGTTTCAACATGCTGGGTGGGGGCCTGGTGCCGATCACGAGCCCGCGCGTGGGCCTGTTTCAGGTCGGTCGCGGTCTTTTCCAACCGCTTTCGCCCAAGTGGGCGCAGGAAGTGATCGAAGACTTCGTGCACTCGATGTTCCGTATGGACACGCTTTTCCACGAAGCACGTCACACCGACGGCAGCGCGCGGATCGCGGCGAAGCAGCTGGGCTTCGCGCACGAGATCTGCCCTCCCGGTCACGAGATGGCGGGATTCCCCGCGTGCGATCGTCCCTCGAACGGACCTTACCGCGTGGGCTCTTTGATCATGAAGTCCGCGATCGAAGGTTGCGGCCCCGAATGTTCGGCGCGCGATAAAGAGATCCTGACGCTGCTTTACGCCGACAGCATGAGCCGTATCCTCACGCCGCTGACGCGCGCGTCACAGGTGGGCCAGGATGACCTGTGCGCGAAACTTCTGCGCACACGCACCAATATCCCGTTCTGCGAAGCTCCCGATACGTCGCTCGAAGCGCAAGTGCTTGAGTGGGACGACGCGCCCGAAGCGGTCGAGCTGCCGAAGCGCGGAGAGTAAAAGTGCAGGGGCCCAAGGTCTTCGGTATTCTGGTTCTGTTGATCATCGGGCTTCTCGTCATCGAACACGCCATCGTCTCCTGGAGCAAAAACGAAGCTTCGGGAGTTCCAGGTGCGGCGGCGCCTCCCCAAGGGGGCGCCCCCGGACCTTCCAATTCCACCCTGACCCACGGCGCCCAAGTCGATACGGCACGCTCGTTCGAGAACGAAGTGCGGGCCGCGCGTAACGTGGCGGAGCGCGAATTCGCGGAGGTTCTGGCCGCGGTGGCGAAGAAACTTCCGACCTTCAAGGACGCCCAAAATTTAACCGCGAAGGAAGCCCACGGTCATCCGCGTCTGGTGACGGAGGCGGCGGCGGAAATGGGCGAAATTGCCGAACGCCTCGAACGTGATCCGTCCTTGCGTCCGCAGGGGCTGGGATTTTATCAATCCTGTGCTTTGAATCCCGAGCTCTTCCGCTCGGTACGGGCAGTCTGTTTCAACCGCGCGCAGCTTCTGCACGCGGAACTCCATCAAGACATTTGGAACTTCGATCCAACGAAGATCCCCAAAGACGTCATCGAGCTGGCGAAGACGTTCTAGCGGCGAGTTCTTACCAGTTTCCGCAGTTCGCGGCGGGGTTCTGGCTACGAGTCGCGGCCAAAAGTTCACCCGACGACGAAATGGAAAGGCTGGGATAAGTCGCTTCGCTTTTCGCCGGGAGGAGCAGCAGGATCGACTTCTGATTGAAGGCGATCCGTTTGATCTGCAGCAATTCATTTTTCTTCTCGAAGAGTTCAAGCAGGCTCAACGCCTCGGAGCCGCAAAGGACATCCGACGAAATGAGCTTTTTCATTTCGCTGGCGGAAACCAGCAGTGTACTGGATTGTTGGCGACGGATAATGAATATGCCGTCAGCTTGATCCGTCGATTGGACGTTGAACTCTTGCAAACGCGCGGAGGCATCGCGAGCGAAATCCGCAAGTGGCTTCGTGATTTCTGTCTGGGCATGGGCAAGGGGGGCGGACATCAGAAGCAGGCTAACGAGAAGAGCTTTCATGGGTGACCTCCGGTTCTGTTCCCCGTTTAAGAGCAAAACCGGGACCCCGTATGAGGTCGTGGAACGCGAAGAAGCGCGTCCTCGTGGACAGGAGCTGTCTTTCTTTTTGACGGTGACTCAGGCACGGCACCCGCACCAAACAAGTCGTGACGTTAGTCACGCCAAGCAGTAGTCGCGTTGAGGCGCTGCACTTCGTTCCACCAAGCGAGCAGCCCTTCGCCGTAAGCCGGAAATTCCGCGAGATCGTTGTGGTGACCACCGGGAACTTCGATCATGGTGACCGAGCCGCGACCCGCCAGGCGGTTCGCGAGCTCTTCGCCGTGACGGTAGGGGATGATCTCGTCATCGGTGCCGTGCAGGATCAGGATCGGACCACGGAATTGCGGCAGCAAATCCACCACCGAAAATTTGTACTTCACTAAAAACCCGGGGAACCACGGCGCGTAGTCGTGAACGAGTTCGGTCATGGAGAGATAAGGCGTTTCCAGAATCACGCCGGCGAGCGGGGGGCGGGCTCCGGCCTCCAGCCAAGTGGCGGCCAGCGAGGCCGCGAGTCCCGTGCCGATGGAGCGACCGAAGATATAAACTTGGTCGATCTCGCCGCGCGCGCCGATCTGGTTCGCGAAAGTTTCCCCCATGCGGATCATCTGCGCGCTGGAAGAAAGACTCCCTTCACTTTTTCCGAAACCGGGATAGTCCATGATCCAGACGTTGGCGCGCAGGGCGCTGCGCAGTTCGGCTCCGATTTGTCCCCAGCCTTCCAGATTTCCGGCGTTCCCATGGAAGTAAAGAATCAGGGTTTTGGATTTCGGATGGGTGAAGTAGGCCGAATGGATTTTCGAGCCTTCGAAGTCGACCCAGATCTCTTCCGCGGGCGGGGGGAAATTCAGTTCGGCCGAAGCGGCGAGGGGGTCGGGATGAAAGAGGAATTTTTCTTGAAAAAGAGTGAACCCGCAGAGCACGAGGAGCGGGGTCACGACGAGGGGCAGAGCGACGAAAAGCAATAGGGTGCGCAACATGTGTGTCAGCTTGGGCCCGGCTCCCCAGAGCGTCAATGGCCGCGCGCGTTAACTCCCTGACGTATTGAGGGCTTTCGCTCCCTATGCCACATTGCCGGGCTATGTTGAAAGCGATGGATCTGACGGGCCGTACGGCCCTGGTGTGTGGAGCGTCCCAAGGCATCGGTCAGGCGGCGGCAGTCGCCCTGAGTGAGCTCGGGGCCCGGGTGATTTTGGTCGCGCGCAGTGCCGAGAATCTCGAGAAGACGCGCTCGCTGCTCACGCCCTCGCGCGGGGGTCGTCACGAGGTCTGGCCCTGTGATCTGAGTGTGGAGGCGGAGCTCGATGGGCTCTTGCAGAAGGCCAAGGCGGCGGGGATCGAGATCGTCGTCAACAATACGGGCGGGCCGAAAGGCGGTCCCATCACGCAGGCGGCGGCGAGCGAATTCGAAACCGCCTTCCGTCAGCACATCGTCAGCGCGCAAAAAATTTTGCAGGCGGTGCTGCCGCATATGAAAGAGCAAAAATTCGGACGATTCGTGAACGTGATCTCGACCTCGGTGAAAGCGCCGATCGCGGGTCTGGGCGTTTCGAACACGATTCGCGCGGCGATGGCGAATTGGGCGAAGACCGTGGCGGGCGAAGTCGCGCCCTTCGGGATCACCATGAACAACGTGCTTCCGGGATACACGCAAACCGCGCGTCTGGAGCAGCTTCGTAAAAACGGCGCGACGGCGCGCCAGGTTTCCGAGTCCGACGTTGAAAAGCAGTGGCTCTCGACGATCCCGGCGGGCCGCTTCGGCGAAGCCTGGGAGTTGGGTGCGGCGATCGCGTTTCTGGCCTCACCCGCCGCCGGTTATATCAACGGCATCAACCTGCCGGTGGATGGCGGAAGGACCCCTTCGCTATGAAGTACGATCTTTTCTTAAGTATCTGTCAGACCGAAGTCGACGGCTTCATGCCGGACGAAAAAACGATGTTCGCGAATTTCTTCGATCAGGCGAAGCTCGCCGATGAGCTGGGTTTCGGCACGGCCTGGATCGCGGAAACGCATTTGTCCTGTCAGGTACAGAAAGAAAATCCGGGCGCGGTCATTCCGCACTTCACGGGCGAGATCGGCTTGAATACCGATATCCTGCAGATGGCGCACGTCGTGTTCGCGAATACGAAGAATATCAACGTGGGCTCGGCCATTCGGAACATCATCTGTAACGGCGGTCCCATCGCCCATGCCGAAGCGGTGCGGACCTTCCTGTCGCTCCGTCGGATGAGCGATCCCACCTCCACGCGCAAGCTCGAGCTGGGCTTCGCGGCGGGCCGCTTTCCCTTCTCGAATACGCCTTATGGCTTCAAACCGAAAGGCGATTTCGAAACCGAGACCTGGGAAGTTTTAAAGAACAAATACTTCCAAGAGGCCGTCGAGATTTTCCTGCGTCTGTTGAAGGGCGAAAAACTTTCGAGCGAGAACGTTTCGGCGCGCACTTTGACCCGCGCGGATTTCCGCAAAGAAGACGACTGGCACCGGGCGCTCGTCGCGGCCAAAGCGCAGGGCTTGATCGCACAAACCGAGGCCGAGAACATTCCTTTGGCGCATCACTGGAACTTCGAAAAGGTCGGCGTCATTCCCTTCGACGCGCCTTTAGAGAATTTGCGCCTGACCATCGGCTCGCACGATCCCGAGACGCAAAACTTCGCGAACACGATTTTGCCCGTGGGGGTTTTCAATCTGTCGATCACGCCCCCGGCGGTCATCGAAGAGACCCACCAGCGCATGGCGAAGACGTACAACAATATGAGCGGCGGTTGGACGCGGGATCTGATGCCGCGAACGGTGCTGTGTTTCCTGGACGATACGCCCGGAATCTCCGAAACCGAACAATCGGTGCGCGCCAAACGCGCGGCGACCCGCGCTTGGGAAAATTACTGGCGCGCCATGGAGAAGACCCTCGATCCCAAAAAGGTCGAAGGCGCGGTTTCGAACACCATCGCCGGCAACGTGAAGCAAGTCGCGGCCCTGATCCGCGAAAAGTATCATCCCGAAGATCGACTGATGTTGTGGTTCGATTTCAATAACCACGATAACGAAAACGTGAAGTCCTCGATGCGCGCCTTTATGCAAAAAGTGAAACCTCTTTTGGAGGCTGCGCGATGAGTGCGCCCCGGGTTTCCCATTTCATCGGCGGTCGGAAAGTTCCCGCGGCGTCGGGCGAGTGGCTCGAGAACAGAAATCCGGCAACAGGACAGATTCTGTCACTTCTGGCTCGTGGCGCAAAATCTGATATCCACAGCGCTGTGGAAAACGCGAAGGCCGCCTTTCCCGCGTGGGCCGCACGTTCCCCGGAGGAGCGCTCAAAGCTGCTCAGCAAAATAGCGGATTTGATCGAAGCCCGGGAATTGAGCTTTGCTGAAGCTGAAAGCAGGGATCAGGGGAAGCCCGTGGCCCTCGCGCGGCGCATGGACATCCGCCGGGTCGTCCAGAACTTCCGCTTCTTCGCCGGCGCGATCCTGCATCATGAAAACGAGTCCACGCAGACCGACCAGCACACGCTGAACTTTGTCATGCGTCGGCCGCATGGTGTTTGCGGTCTGATCTCGCCGTGGAATCTTCCGCTTTATCTTTTGTCTTGGAAGATCGCGCCCGCCATCGCCTGTGGAAATACGGTGGTGTGTAAACCTTCGGAATTCACGTCGATGACGGCGGATCTGTTGGCGGATGTTTTGAACGAGGCGGGACTTCCCGCGGGCGTCGTGAACATCGTTTACGGTTTGGGACCCGAGGCGGGGGAAGCCCTGGTTCGTCATCCCGACGTGCCGGTCATCTCTTTCACCGGCGGCACGGCGACGGGCCGTCACATTATCGAAGCTTCGGCCGAGCAGTTCAAAAAGCTCTCATTGGAATTGGGCGGGAAAAATCCCAACATCCTTTTCAACGATTGCGATCTGGACAAGGCCGTCGCGACGACTTTGCGTTCGAGTTTTCTGAATCAAGGCGAGATCTGCCTTTGCGGATCACGCATTTATGTCGAAGAGTCGCTGTTTGAGCGTTTCATGGAGAAGTTCGTCGCGGAAGTGAAGCGACTGAAGGTCGGCGACCCCGCGGACGAAGGGACCTTTATGGGGCCCCTCGTCTCGCAGGCGCACCTCGAGAAGGTGAACTCCTTCATCGCGCAGGCGCGCGCCGAGGGCGGGAAGATCTGGACGGGCGGGGACGTTCCCGCGTTGGCGTCCGAGTTCGCCGGGGGCTACTGGCTTTCGCCCACGGTGATTTCGGGACTGCCGGAATCTTCGCGTTGTATCCAGGAAGAGATCTTCGGTCCGGTCGTCACCGTCTCGACCTTCAAAAACGTGGACGAAGTTTTGGGCTACGCGAACGGCGTGAAGTATGGTCTGTCGGCCTCCGTATGGACGCAGGATGTGACGAAGGCTTTGCGGGTTTCGAGCGGCCTTCATGCCGCGACGGTGTGGGTGAACTCTTGGCTGGAGCGCGATCTGCGCGTGCCCTTCGGTGGGCAGAAGGCGTCGGGACTGGGCCGCGAAGGCGGACGTCACTCCATTGAATTTTACACGGAAGCCACCAACGTTTGTGTGAGGTACTGAAGTTATGAGCGGAAAAATCGTTCTGGGTGCGCTGGCGCCCCATCCTCCCCATCTGGTTTATGCGGACAATCCTCCGCAAAACGAACCCAAAGCCGAATGCGGTTGGGAGACTTTGCGCTGGGGCTACGAGCGCCTCGCGAAACAGATGGCCTCTATGGATTACGATGCGGTCGTCGTGATGTCGCCCCACTGGCGCACTTACGTCGGGACCCACGTGCTCGCCCATCCGAACTTCAAAGGGCTTTCGGTGGACCCGGTGTTCCCGCATCTGTTCCGCTACCACTACGATCTGAAAGTGGACGTGGAGCTGGCGCGCGCCATCGCGAATGAAGGAAGTACCGCGGGCCTTCCCATGAAGCTCATGGAGAATCCGGATTTCCGCGTGGACTACGGCACCATCGTGAGCTGCCATCTGTCGAATCCGACTTGGTCGAAACCCATCGTCTCGATCAGCTCCCATGCTTCGACGGCCTATTTCTCTCCGGATGTGATGAACGAAGAGGCCCTGCGCCTGGGCGAGATCACCCGCCGCGCGATCGAGAAGTCCGGGAAACGTGTGGTGCTTTTGGCGAGCTGCTCTTTGTCCCACCGCCACTTCACGAAAGAGCCGCCCATTCCCGAGGACATGAGCGCCGAGCACATCATGAACCACAGTCAGTATCTTTGGGATATGCGCATGATCGACCTCATGAAAAAAGGCCGTTCGCGCGAGATGATCGACCTGATGCCCGACTTCGTCGAGCAGGCCGTCGCCGAAACGGATAGCGGGGCTTTGACTTGGCTGTTGTCGGCCATGAACTTCCCCAGCGTGCCGGCCGAGGTTCACGCCTACGGCACGGTCATCGGGACGGGGAACGCCATCGCCTCTTGGAATTTGTCTTCGGAAGGAGCGCGCGCATGAGCCAACTGGTGAAAGCGGGATTCGTGTTGCCGGGCCTTGTGCAGCCTCTTTTGACTCCGGATGCGAATCCGGGTTACCGCAAACTGCGCCAGGCTTTCGAGACGGTGCGCGATCGCATCGATGAGCTGAACCCCGACGTGATTCTGATCTACTCGACGATGTGGCCGAGCGTGCTGGGGCACCAGGTGCAGCTGCGCGATCGTTTGGACTGGGTGCATGTGGATGAAGAGTTCCACGAGCTGGGCTCGATTCCGTATTCCTTCGAGATGGACCGCGCCTTCGGGCAGGCGGTCGTGAAGGCGGGGACCGCGCGGGGCTTGCACATGAAGGGCGTCGACTACCACGGATTTCCCATCGACACGGGATCGGTGGTGGCGTTGAAGCTCATCAACCCCGAGAACAAACGCAAAGCCGTGATCTTCTCTTCGAATATGTACGCGGACCGCGCCGAAACCGTGGTGCTGGGGAAGGCGTCGCTCGACGTTTTGAAGCAGCAGGGAAAAACCGCGGTGGCGGTCATCATCTCGACCTTGTCGAATCGTTTGCACCAGAACTTGATTGCGCCGAAGGACGACAAGATCCACTCTTTGAAAGACCAAGAGTGGAATTTGAAGATGATCGAGTTCTTCGAAAAAGGCCGCATGGAAGATCTGTCGCAGCTCTCGCGCCAGATCCAGCGCGAGGCGCGCGTGAAGAAGGTGAACAACTTCAAGCCGCTGTGGTGGCTTTCGACGGTGGTTGGTCCGCACAACCGTTACAAGGGCGAAGTGCTCGCCTACGAACCCGTTTACGGGACCGGCAGCGCCGTCATCCAGATGACGCCCACGGATTTTTCGTCGCGGGATCTGGAATTCGACGAGGACTCGCCGGATTTCTACACCGGCGAGCGCAACGTCCTGGGACCCAGCGCGGGCGAAGCGACGGGCGGTCTGTCGTCGCAAACCCTGAACGCCGGCGTCGAGGCGGACGACTATGAGTGACCGTCCATTGAGCGCGGCTGATGGCCGCAGTTTATCTGGCGCGGCTAGTGACCGCGACAGCCGCGTCTACCCGAAGAGTCCTTTCGGCGAGAAGGTCGCCGGGCTGCCGACCGGACGTGATGTCGAGTGGGAGCCGCTCATCGATTATCGCCGCAACGGCGTGAGTGAAAACACGATCCATGGCGCCGTGGCTTGGTACTCGGGTGGAAAGCTCGTCCACTCGTTGGGCGGAAACGTTCTGTGCTACGGGCGCTCGATGATGAAGCTCCTGTACATGAAGGTTTTCACCGAAGTGCTGAACGACTACTCCTGGGAGCAGAAGGCGATCAGCGTTTCGTCCCACAACGGCTCGGCCGAACACATCGAAACCTCGCAGTCGCTGTTGTCCGAGTCCGAATGGGGATTGATGCAGACGCCGCTCGACCTGCCGCTCGTGCAGTTCGGGCGTCAGGTGCGTCGGCCGCGGCGCTGGTTCAATAACTCCAGCGGTCACCATGCCGCGATCCTCGCGGGCTGCCGTTTGAAAAACTGGAGCCGCGTCGGCTACACTCTTCCGAATCATAAGGTTTTTCGTTCCTTCATGGCGGTGAACCGCCGCTACTTGGGCAAGGATTGGACGCCTTTGCGGATCGCGCGGGACGGGGACGGGCTGCCGACGGTTTCGATGACGGTGAAAGAGCTTGCGCAATGTTATGCGGGGCTTGCGCAGACGCGGAACGAGGACTGGATCTGGGAATCCATGGTTCGTCATCCCGATCTGGTGGGCGGATTCAATCGTCTGGACACCACGATCATGAAGTCCTGCGGCGGCAAGGTGATCGCTAAAGAGGGCGCCGACGGTCTTTTGGGAATGGCGATCGAACATCCCGATTATCCCGAGGGACTGGGCGTGGTGATCAAGATCGCCCACGGTTGGAATCCGCAGGCGACCTGGTATCTGGCGCGCGGAATTCTGGGGACCTTGGGTTTTGATTTGCGCAATCCCTATCCCTTGCGTCGGCAGAAGGCGTTTCTGGTGCCGAAGATCGTGCCGGATCATTTGCAGGGACGGCTCGAGCAGATCAAGACCTGGGACGACTGGGATCCGGATCATGACCGTTGGTATTTCGACGTCGACCTGAGCGGCGATCTCGAAGCGGAACTGTAATTCCATTTATTGAGTGAGGCTGAAGTGAGCGAGAAAATTTCCACGAAACGCGCCCCCGAACCCGTCGGCGCTTATCCCCACGCGCGCAAATTCGGCGATCTGCTTTTCCTGTCCGGCGTGGGCCCGCGCAAGCCCGGAACGAAAGAGATCCCCGGCGTGACCCTGGGCGCGGACGGCGAGATCGCGGCCTATGACGTGGCCGTGCAGACCGAGTCCGTGATCGAAAACATCCGCATCATCCTGGAAGACGCCGGATCGTCCTTCGATAAAATTTTGGACGTGCAGGTCTTTCTCACCAATATGAAAAAAGACTTCAAAATCTATAACGAAATCTACGCGAAACACTTCACGTCGGTGGGTGCAACCCGCACGACAATCGAAGTGGGCGCGCTGCCGACCCCGATCGCCGTCGAATTCAAGGTGATCGCTCAAGCCTGACCGGACCGCAGAAGGTAGCACGTACCGCACGCGGTACGTGCTACCTTTTTTCTCCGGGCGGCGGACGACGCCGCTAGGGTACCATCTACCCTGCGCAGCAGGGTAGATGGTACCCTAGACGCCGGACCCCCAAAGGGACTGGGGCGTTGACAGCGGGGGCCGTGGAGTCGCCTACTTAAGGGATGTCCGCGCAAACGCCGGTTCCTTCGCCCCTCAATGTGACTCCGCCCAATCCGCTGCCTACGACTTCGCCGACCTCGAGCGCGCCCGCGCTGGGGCCCAAGGGGATTTTGAGCAATCCGCGTGTGCAGCGGGGCTCGATCATGGTTTACCGGGTGTTCGACGTCGCGGAAGAGATCGTGCTGCCGAAGGTGGAGTCGCTCCTCAGAGGCTTTCGCGGTCAGGAGAAATTCAAGGTCCCCAAGTACATCGACCGCGCCCTCATCATGAAAGAGCCACCGCTCGCGTTCTCCCTTGGCGAGCAGAGCCTCGAGATCGCGGGCAAAGAGTTCCGCGCCGAACTCGTCGCGAAGATCCGCGATTTCGGCGTCATGAGCCTGATCTACAATATCCCGATCGCGCCCGGCACGGACTGGACGCAGCTCGTGACCATGGCGGCCGAGATCGAGGAAGGCTCCGAGATCGACGAGCACGTGCAGAAGTTCATGCCGCAGCTCGTGCAGCAGATCGAACCCGCGTTGGTGAAGCCCACGCACTCGAAATTTTTCGAAGACTACATCGTCTATTTCATCGAAGAGTTCGAAGACAAAGTGAAGCTCTCGGACTTCGTGAAGAATGTCGACATCCCGGCGCTCCTGATGGCCGAACACGAAGTCGCGCTCAGCGAAGCCTCGAAACGTTCGGTCATGGAGAACCTGCACCAGTACGGCGAGGTCGACCTCGCGGTCATCGAGTGGAACGCGGCGCTCGTCATCGAGCCGGGCGGGGGACGTGAGCTTCCGGATCTGCTGGAGTTCGCGGTCAGCCACCTGCTCGAGATGCGCTACTACGACGATCTGCTGGATTCGAAACTCAAACTGCTATACGACGACATCGAGAAAAAACGCCGTCGCCCCATCTGGTCGAGCAAATTCGATCAGGTCTACGAAGACGCCAGCGCACGCTACATCGAGTTCTCGGAGTTCATCGAACGCGTCGAAAACTCGCTGAAGGTGGTCGGGGACTTCTACTTGGCGACGGTCTACCGCTCGGCCACGCGGAAATTCCGTCTGCTCGACTGGCAAAGTTCGGTGACGCGCAAAATGAACATTCTGGGCCAGGTCTCTTCCCTCTTGCAGGGTGAGGTGAACAACAAACGCGGCCATTGGCTTGAGATCATCATCATTTTGCTGATCGCCTACGAAGTCGTCGCGGCGTTTTTCAAAAGCTGAGGGGCTAACCCTCGCTCCCGGACTTGCCCCGCGCGCCTACAGACCTTAACGTGAATGCATGCTCCGCGTGTTCGTTCTTCTTCTCGCTCTCAGCGCCTCCTCCGCATTCGGACAGTCCCGACCAGGCACGCTGTCGAATTGGTCGGGCGTTTTGAGTCTGGGCGCGCCGAAATGGAGTTCGAATCTTTACCGCATCAACAACGAAGCGCTGCGGTCGGGGGACGGCTTCAGTGATCTGAGCGCCGGTCAACTCGGCGTCAAATTGCAACTCAGTTATACTTTTCTGCCGTCCTACGGACGCTGGGCGGTGACCTTGGGCGGCGGTCAGGATCGCGCGATCCTGGAAAACTTTGCGGGACGTCCCCACGTCCAGGGCGTCGAGACTGCGGCGAACGTTCGTCGTGCCGCCTTGGACCGCCAGCACCTCGACTTCGGTTTACAGGTCACGCCTTGGGTGACGACCTATTTGCGGGCGAATTTGCGCGCGGGTCTGCACACCTCGACGACACGCGCGTCACAGCAGCTGGAGGACGGGCGCATCGCCGACGACTTCAGCTTCGCGAGCCAAGGCACCTTTCAAGAGTTCGGTTTCGAAATCGGGCCGAGCACGGCGTTTCTTTACGTCTCGGTCTACATGACCCAGCAGAAGACCGCGAACTTGCGTGCGTTCAACGATCAGCCCGCCGATCTGCACGGCTACGCGTACTACGTGGGCCTGGGTCGCTATTCGTTTTAGAAATTCACGCCCAAAGCGAGGGCCGCTTTGGAGTCCGTGGTTTTCGCGATACCACCGAAATCGACGCTTTCGCGACGGAAGCTGGCGGCCAGGTTGAAGACTCCCAAGGGAACGTTCACGCCCAAAGCGCTCGCTTCGGTGCTGACGCTACCGAAAACCTGAAAGATCGGAAGCGACCAAGCCACGCCCAACGTGAAGGCGTCTTTCGCTTCGACCAAATCCTCGTGCAAAAAGGCGTCGATCCCCAAACCCAAAACGCTTTCTCCGATGTCGGGATTGATCGACGCGGCCACGTGAAACTGTGGACGCTGCGAAAAGCTCGACGCGCGATTGGTGACGCCTAAGTTCGTCATCGTCACCCCGAAGCGGGGCTTCAGCGCGTAGTCCAGGCCATGATACTGGATGCCGGGCTCAAGGTACAAAAGAGTCTGCTCTTGCGGATCCAGCAAACCGCGCCCCGATTCGCTGTAAGCGTCGGACAGAAAGAAGGACTGCGAAACAAATTTGCGATTCACCAAACGGGTTTGCAAACCCATGGCCCAGTCGTCACCAAGGTAGCGTCCCCATTGCAAATTCGCGGCGGCCTCTTGAAAAACCAGAAGCCGCGCTTCGGTCAGCGCCTCGTTCCGGAAGGACGAGTGATAGAAAAGACGGATCGGCGTCAGCTGCAGACCCCAGCCTTCGCGGCGCCACGCCAGATCGATGGCCGCCTGCAGTTCGCTAGAGCGGCGTTCGTTGAAGATCTCCTCCAAAAACTCCGGAGTCGATTGATCACGACGCAAGATTTCGAGGGCTTCGTTCGAGATTCGCAAGTTATTCGCGAGGTAAACTTGCGCTTTCCCCGAGTTTCCCCGTGTGAACGCAATGTCCGCGGGCGAACAGGGCAGAAGGTCGGCGCCCACGTCAAAGGCGAAGCAAGCGCTTCCTAAAGCGTCCGTCGCGATCCCCATACGGTAGGTCGAAAGCGTCGGGCCCACCCGCATCGGAGTGGCTTGTGCGAAGACCGACAGCAAAAGGACTCCCCCGAGGATCAGGCGTTTCATCGTCCGAGTCCTTTCAGAACGGGGAACTCTTTGCAGACGCTACGACCTTCGGGACGAGCAAGGGATTCCAACTGTTCGCGCTGGGCGGGAGTCAGTTGGTTCTTGGCCAGCTCCGCGTCGATTTCGGCCGCTTTCGAGGGAAATGCCAATCGCAGATCGCTCAGGATCTCGACGGTCAGCACGTAGCTGATTTTCAGCTGATGCAAAATCGAGCCGACGACGGGCGAGCAGTTGCCTTCTTTGTCGGTGTTGAGTTCCGCGACGCGCTCGTTGGCCTCTTCGAAGTGGGAGCGCATCAGGATGATTCCCAAAACCGCGCGGTAAAGGCGCGGTCCTTCATTGGCGGACTCGCTCAAGACGTCCCGCGCTTTTTCGATGTCGGCGCGTTTTTCTTCGGGAATCAGCGGCAGGGCCGAAAGCCGTGAGCGCACCCGATTGAACTCGCGCAGTTTTTTGTCGAAATGGGGAATGGCGAAACGGATCCACCGGGGGACCGCCCCCGGCAGCGACTTCGGCGAAAGGATCGCGGCCGCTTTGGGGTCTTCGTTCTTTTCTTCTTCCAGAATTTGTTTGTAGCGTTTGGAAACCTGCCAGTATTCGACGGATTTCAAACCGGCGCGACCCGCGTAAGCTGAAGCCAAGTACACCTTGATCTTCAGCTGGCCCGAGTCTTTGCGCATGTCTTCCAGAAGCGTGATGGCCTCATCGTAACGCTCTTGATCGATGAGCGCGCCCGCGCGATCGATTTCAGACTCACGCACGCGCTCGCTGCGGTTGTTTTGGCAACCCAGGGTCAAAAACAAAAAAGCGGCCGCCAGGGCGAGGGCCCCGATGCGCATTACTGGCACACCTGCGAGGGACGAAGGATGCGGGCTTCCGACATCCGCGAGCGGAGGATCTGCGCGGCCTCACGCTCTTGACCGGCGATTCCGCCGTTCGCGATCGCGCTGTCCAAGGAAACGATCTTCAAGCCGACGCGCACGACGGGAACGGCGGAAATTCCGCGGACCTTCGTGACGCCGCCCGAACGGGAAAGGTCCAAGAACAGGACGATGGACATCTGGCGTTCGATTCCCTTTTGACCGGCGACGAAATTTCCCAGCGAATAGGCCACGGGAACGTCACGTTGATCCGAGGATTTCACGATACGCAAGGGTTGAATCACGTGCGCGTGGTTTCCGATAACGGCGGTGGCGCCGGCATCGGCGAACCTTTTCGCGAGCCGGGTCTGCGAGGAGCTCGGCGTTGTCTGGTATTCGCCACCCCAGTGCGGCGTCACGATGACCGCGTCGATCGAACGGTCTTTCGAAAGCTGGCGAATCAGCGACATGGTCGCTTCCGAGTTACAGCGCAGAACTTGGGGCTGAGCCCCGCTCCAGTTCACGGCGTCCGCGCAACCGAGCCAAGCGACTTTCCAGCCTTTGGCGTTGGTGATGGCGTGGAAGGCGTTGTTCTGTTTCGAGTGGCGGGTCCCGGTGAAGGGCATGCCGTACTCTTGCATCGATTCGACGGTTTTATCGACGCCCAAACGGCCGCGATCCATCGAATGGTTATTCGCAGTCGAAAGGACGCTGAAACCCGATTGTTTCAGGGCGCCGATCATGTCGGGGTGATAGTTGAAAAGGAAGTTGGTCACGCAGTAAACCGCATCGCCGCCGTTGCGTTTGGTGTTGGGGCGACCGTCTTTATCCACCGGGTGACGGCAGTCATAGACACGACCGGGATCGGCCAGTTGGCGACCCGATTGGGAAAGCCCGCGCGCGGCGGTGGCCTCGAAGTTTCCATAAGTGATGTCGGCCGACTTGAAAAGCGGAGTCAGCGACGACCAGATCGAAGAGAATCCCTGACGGCTCTGGTTCGCCGGAGCGTAGAGCGCCCCGTGGACCAGGATGTCGCCGACGGCGGCGATCTTCACTTCGCCGTTTGCCGAACACGAGGCCTGGGCCTTCGGGATCATCGTGACACTCGCGGTGAGCGTCAGCACGGACTTCAGCAGATGGCGACGGAACATGGGACCCCCAAAAAATGATGATGATTCGGAAAACCCATTTCCAAAATCCGTTCCCGGTCGCGACGAAGCCAAGGGGGGCGCGGCTGAGACCTCCCTGTAAGGCCGACAGGATCGTCCAAACTTCAGACAGGGTGAAGACTTGCGTTTAGACCACGCGAAGACGCGAGTCTGGTTCCGCATTGGCACTCGAGTTTTGCTTTCATGCTCCATGAAAACTTCCGATTTGCCTCGGGCGCGCGGGCTGCCGATGATGAGTAGATGAAAGTCATCGAAGTTGAAAACCTCCGCAAAGAATTCCAACGTGCGAAACGGGCCGCGACACTCGGCGCGCGCATGAAAAACATGATCTCCTTCGGGGGAGCGGCGGACGTCTTTCGTGCGGTTGAGGACATCAACTTTTCGGTCACCAAGGGCGAAAGTTTGGCCTTCATCGGTCCCAACGGGGCGGGGAAATCCACGACCATCAAGATGCTGACCGGCTTGTTGCAGCCGACCTCGGGCCGCGTTTCGGTCCTGGGGATGGATCCGGCCCAGAAACGTATCGAGCTTGCTTACCGGATCGGGAGCGTCTTCGGACAGAAGTCGCAGCTATGGTTGCACCTGCCGCCGCGGGATACCTTCGAGCTTTTAAGCCGGATCTATAGACTGGACCGCGCGAAATACGAAAAGCGCCGCCGGACGCTGGTGGAACTTTTCGACCTTGGCGAAATCCAAGACGTGGCCACGCGCAAGCTCAGCCTGGGTCAGCGCATGCGCTGCGAGGTCGCGGCGAGTCTGCTGCACGAGCCCGAGATCATCTTTTTGGATGAGCCGACCATCGGTCTGGATCCGGTGGCGAAAGCGAGTATCCGCGATCTGATCAAACGCGCGAACAAGGAAGAGGGCGTGACCGTCTTTCTGACCTCCCATGATTCCGGGGACATCGAACGTCTGTGTCAGCGCGTGATCATCGTGAATCACGGCCGCGTGATCTTTGACGACAGCACGCAGAAGCTGCGCCGCGATTATCTGACGACGAAAGAGATTTCGCTGAAGCTGAACCGCGAATGGAACGAACGCATCGATATTCCCGGTGTGAAAGTCCTGAAGGCGAAGGGCTACGGCGTGAAACTGTCCGTGGATCAGTCGGTGAATTCCATCGACAAAGTCGTGGGCGGGATCCTCGCCCACGGCGGAGTCGAGGACATCACCATCGCGAACCAAGCGCTTGAAGATGTCATCACCCAGATCTACCAAACTCCCGGACGCTGACCTTATGAGAAAATATCTGTCGGTTTTTGAAATCACGGTGCGTTCGCGCCTGTCGAGTCTGGGTGATTTGGCGGGCATGGCGATTTTGCTCGCGATCATTTTGTTCGTTTTCGTTCAGTTGTGGCGAATCACGCTGGGCGCGGACGGGGCCGTCCTTGAGGGTTTCACGTTGAATGAAATGATCTGGTACTACGTCGGCACGGAAACCATCATCTTGTCGATGCTACCGATCCACCGGGTGCTGGAGCGCGAGATCCGCGAAGGAGACGTCGCGATCCGCCTGAACAAACCCATCGGCTACGTGAGCTTTCACGCGGCGGCGTTTCTGGGCGAGGCCTTCGTGCGTCTGTTCATCCTGATCGGGGTGGGCGGGATCGTGACGACGTGGCTTGTGGGACCGTTGGATTTTCAGTGGACGAGTCTGCCCGCGCTGCTGTTGATCTTCTTCACGAGTTTGCTCTTGAACTTCACCTACAGCGCGATCATCGGGCTTTCGGCCTTCTGGACCGAGGACGTCACGGGGCTGTTCTTCGTCATGGACCGGATGAAGTGGCTGTTGGGCGGCTTTTTGCTGCCGGTATCGATGTTTCCCGAGCCCTTGCGCACGCTCGCCGAATGGCTGCCCTTTCGCTGGATGATTTACGAACCCGCGAAGCTGCTGGTGCATTTCAGCTGGGCCGACTTCGCGCGCGTCTTGGGCGCGCAGGTCTTGGTTTTCGTGGTGGTTGGCGGAGTGGTGGCGCTCATGAATCACCGCGGACTCAAACGCTTGAACGTGAACGGAGGTTAGAATGCGGAACAGCTATTTTCTGTTTTATTTGCGGAACAACCTCGCGGCGGCGATGGAGTATCGTTTCTCGTTCATCAGCCAGGTCATGGGGATGTTCATCAACGACACCCTGTGGGTGATTTTTTGGGTGATGTACTTCCAAAAGTTTCCGGTCTTGAACGGCTGGACGCTGAACGACCTGCTCGTCATGTGGGGCAGCATCACCTTCAGCTTCGGGTTGTGCTTCGGCTTTTTCTGGAACGTGGCGCGGCTACCGGAGCTCGTCGTGCAGGGGCAGCTCGATTACTATCTGGGGCATCCGCGCGGCGTGCTCGCGCACTTGGCGGTCAGTCATTTGCGTCCCGTGAATCTGGGCGACTGTCTGTTCGGACCGCTGCTGCTTTTGTTTTTCGTCCCGATGACCGGCACGCAGTGGCTGCTGTTTTTCCTGACCGGAGCTCTGGCGGCTTTGATCTATTTTTCGTTTTACCTGACGGTGGGCTCGCTGGCGTTTTACCTGCGCAATGCCGAGTCGGTGACGGGGTCGGTCTCCACCGCGATCGTGCATTTCTCGACGTATCCGACGCGGATCTTCGAGGGCTGGACGCGGACGCTCCTCTTCACCGTGTTGCCGGCGGGTTTCATCAGCGAGGTGCCGGTGGAACTCGTGCGAAATTTCCGGCCCGAGCTTTTGGGGCAGATGATTCTGGCCGTGGCCGTGTACTTGGGAATTGCGCTTTTCGTCTTCCATCGGGGGCTCAAACGCTACGAATCCGGAAATTTGATCCTGATGCAGCGTTAGCGGGCGGGCGTCGGGGAGGGGGTTGCGGTGGTCCCCGCTTCGCGGGAGTCTTTGGCGATCGTGTCGGGATCGAATTCGATTTGCCGGCGGGCCCAGATGGCGGCGCCGGCGAGCAGGAGCGAAACCACCACGAGGGCGATGCCCCACAGGTCGCGGGGTGAGTTTTCAGTGGTGGGGGTGGGTTCCTGAGCTTTCACGCCTTTCAGTCTGAACCCGTTGGGCGGGGGATTCAAGACCACCTGTTCCGCATTTGAGACGTGGGAAGCGTTTAAAACGATCCGGGTCAAGGTTCGATCAAGACCCGGTGCCGGTCCTCCGATAAAAAGGACTGGGTCCGCGACGCCCCTCGGTCGGGAATTGACGAAGGGCCCGAGTTGAAAGAAAGCTGAGAATCATGAAAATCAATTTCGGCCGTTCGGAAATTTTGCTCCTCGCTCTCGGCACCGGTGCCGCCCTCACGCTGTTCCTCGCGGGTTGTGCTCAGCAGACGGATTCCAACGCGAACAGCTTCACGCAGGTCTATAACGCTTCGTTTAGCGTGACCTGCATGAACTGCCATGCGGGCGCGGGATCCTCCTCGGGCACGAACCTGGATTTCACCAGCGCCGACGCGGCTTACGCCGGCCTGATCAACGTGGCCGTGCAGATCCCGTCGAACCCCTCCAAGTGCGGCGGGGTCCGGCGCGTCGTTCCCGGTGACGCCACCAACTCCTATCTGTTGGGCGTCCTGTTCAGTGAGGACAACCACAACAACTTTGCGGGCTCGAACGGCTGCCAGCCGCCGACCGCCCACCTGTCGCTCGTGAACCTCTCCGCCGCCGAGCGCTCCAGCCTCCAAGCCTGGATCAACGCGGGCGCCGCGCGCTAATCCGAAAATCTAATCCAGAAATAAAAAAGGGTGACCGGTGGTCACCCTTTCTCGTTTCCGGCGTACTCTGAAAACGCGGCGGCGGTTAAAGCGCCTGCATCCATTCGAGGGCTTCGCGAACCTGCTTGGCGAGGAAGGCGTTGCGGGCGCCGAGCCCCGTCAGATCCTCGGAGGCTTCGAGGCGGCGACGGAAGTCGTCGGCCTTCATGCCGTCGAGTTTCCAGCGGACGGCCTCCATCTTCACTCGCTGCGCGACGAGCAGATCCGAGGTCGTCAAAGATTTACGCGATGAACTCAAGAATGAATCCATCCGCGTCTTGAGTTCTTCCAAAGGTGCGCCTTCCGGCCGCGTCTTGGCGGTCAGGGTCAGCGAACCCAAAGCGTAGAGCGCTTCGAATTGGCCCAGGTTCACGAACTGTCCCGCGGCCGCGCGGTGGGCCTCGAGATCCAGAAGGTAGGCCGCCACGCTGTCGTTGGATAGATCTCCGTGCGCGAGCCACAAACGCACCTGGGTTTTCATGCGCGTCTCCAGAAAGCTCGTTTCGAAAAATGCGAGGGCTTTGCGCTCTTCGACGGGAATCTGCAGAAGCGATTGCAGCTCGGCCAAACGCGTGCGGGCCGCGGTCGTTCCGGTTTCGCAGCGGGCGAGGTAACCGGCGTTGATGATGCGCAGTCGGCGCGGGTTCTGGCCCGAGGGGTGTTCGGGAAGGGCGCCCGCATTCACGCGCGCCAGGCCCTCTTTGACCGCGGTCAAGGTTTGGCAGGCGGCCGTGGTGCGCTCAAGCGCGACCAAAGAGCGACCGACCAGAAGACCGCGCTTCAGATCGTTCATGTCTTGATAAGGATTCGGGCTGAGCGCGTTCAGCTCCAGGACCTTCTCGTGACGACCGGCATAGGCCGCGGCTTGGATGCGCAGATGGCGCAGCGGAGCCTCCAGGAAGTGTCCGGCGGGAAGTTTCAAGCCATCGAGGATTTCGCTGGCTTGATGGAAGTCCTGCAGACCCACCAGAGCCTGCGCGCGCAGGTACAGCGCGAGGAAGCGCGAGTCCTCATCCAGGAAAGGCATCTCGAGGCGCTCCTGCCACCATTTCTGTGCGGGCCCCCAGCTCTTCGCGCGATTTCCCAGAAGTCCCAGGTTGGTCAACGTTTGCGCTTTCAGGCGTTCGTTATTGCGCGCGCCGTCCAGGGCGAGGATCAACTCCACGCGCGCCTTTTCGAGTTCCTCGCGGCGTTCGTCTTCTTTGATCTCGGGTTTTTCGAGGATTCGTTGCAGCCGCACGCTTCCGCGCAGGAAACTCGCGAAGGCGTCGGGGCGGGGTTCGGCTTTTTCCACTTTGCTGAGCCAGCCCGCCGAGTCCTCGGGAAGAGCGCCCTTCAGCCGGGCGAGCTCCGCGTACAAACGGACGAGGTTTTCGGTTTCGTTGATGAAGTTCCGTTTCTTCAGCTCGTTGATGTTCGCGTCGATCAGCTTTTCGCGGCCGGCGGCGACCATCTGGGTCAGGTAGCCCCAGTGCGCTTCGAGGTTATCGGTCGTGACGACCGCGCCGTAGAAGTGGCCCAGCGCCGCCTGCGGTTGACCCAAACGGATGTGTTCGTAGCCGCGATCGAAGCTCGTCGCGATGAAATACTCTTTCGCGTAGGTCGACTCCAGAGTGTGGGCGGGAATGAACTTGAAAAGGTTCGTCGTGATCCACTCGACCTCTTGCAGACGATCGGACGCGGTCCACAAGTGGATGGCGCGGTAAGCGGCCAAGCGCACGAGCACGGACTGATCGCGGACGGGAGTGATAACCTTATCGAAGTTCAGGTAGGCGTCTTTTTCGCCCTTTTGCACCTTCATCGCGAGCAGCTCCAGTTCGAGGAGCTTGCGGACCGCGGGGGACAGATCTTTCGCGTTCGCCCAGCGATGGAGTTGGGTTTCGCGATTTTTCGCGTTCTCCATCCGCTCCAAACTCTTCGCCCAGTAGATGAGCTGGCTGGGCTCGGACATTTTGGTTTTCGCGAGGCGCTCTTGATAGGGAGCTTCATCCAGATCGCCGGTCTGTTGCCATTCGTGGCTGAAGGCCAGGAAACTCAGATCGCTCTCTGCGGGGCGTGCGGCGGCTTTCATGAGCTCCGCACGGGCTTTCGCCAAAGAGCCCGGGCCGCCGATCATGCGGTGGGTGCTGGCGCGACCGACGGCCTCCAGAAAACTGGAACCCGCAAGTCCGCGGAGTGAGTTCTCGAGGGACTGGCGCAAGGTCAGCGACAATTCACCGGGAGGTTCCGAGCGGCGCGCGGCTCCGTTTTTCAGGATTTTGTCAAAGGTCGCGGCTTCCGCAGTGGAAAGGCCCGCGCCCCGCGTGCGCAGTTCGCGTAACCACTCGAGTCCGCCGGCTTCGTCGTTCATGAGCAGCGCTTGACCGAAGACCCCGCGCAGAAGAAGCGGGCGGGAGATCGCGGAATTCGCATTCGCGCGCGCGGCGAGCGTCAGCAGGAAGAGCAGCCGGTCTTCGGGGGTGCGGGCCGAGAAGTGCGCCGACAGAAGTTCACTTTCCGTCCACGCCGTGGGGATGACGCCCGTTTCGGGAAGCGCGTACAGATCCAGCGATCCTTCGAAGGCGCAGGCGACGATCATGCGGTCGGGCGAAAGCCCCGGCTGACTGCAGTTCTCCGCAAGCGAGGTGAGCGGCTCGGGAAACTGCGTTTCGGTGGGACAGCCCTTCGCCGGCAGCGGAATGCGCGCGAGGATCGAGTTGTCATCGCCATCGATGCGGCCGTCCTGATTGGTGTCCGCCAGATAATGCGAGAACACGAGGAACTTTCCGTCACGGGAAAAGCGCGGGTACGCGGACAGTCCCGGCCATGCGATGCGCGGGGTGCAGAGCTCGCCCAAACGTTCGCCGTCGAAGCTCGCGTACTGGATCTTCTGCTGCTCGCCTTGGCGGGCCAGGCGTTCGACCCAAGTGATCAGACGACCGTCGATGGACGCTGAAGGGTGAAAGAGTTTGGAGTTGTTGAGCGTCCGGCTTTGCTGCGAGCGGGTGTCGTAGACCTCGAGGGTCACGTTCGCCGAGCCGCGCTCTTTGCGGACGAAGCCGATCTTGGTGTCGGTGATCCAGAAGGGCGAGGATTTTTCTCCGTTCAGAAGTTTCAGGCAGCTGACGGATTCGGACATGGCGTTCGTCAGGCAGATCTCGCCGTCGGGCGTGCGCTCCAGCGAGCGGAAGACCACTTGCCCGGACGAAGCGTGCACCGAGGCCGAGTCCACGTCGCGCAAATTCGAACGCCAGCTCGAAAGCTCGCGGCGGTTGATGTCCAGAATTTCAAGAACGGGATTCATATGCGCTTTGCGCGTGAACAGAAGTGATCGGCCGTCCGAGAACGGCGCGGGCTGGAAGTTGTCGTCGGGTCCGAAGGTCAGCCGGTCCAGGCGAACGGTCTGCATCAGCGCGGCCGCGCGCGTGGTGACGATGGTGGGTTTGGGGGCGGGCGCGGCGTTTTGCGCGCCGGCCGGGCTTGCGCTCAGCGCGAGAAGCGACATCCATGCGACGTTCATCAAGGATTTCATGATGGGCCTCGGCTTAGCGTTGAGTGGGGGCGTTGGTAGATGGACCCGAAGCCTGACCCGAAACGGACTCATCCGGCTCGAGGATGCGGGTGAGCTTTTCCTTTTGTCCCGAACGGTCCGAGGTCTTTTGCGCCGTGGGCGATGTCTTGAGCAACTTCTGGCGCTGCGCCTGATCCACGTTCGGCCAGGTGCCGCCGGATTCCTCTTCCAGAATGGTCGCGCGGTCGATGACGTAAACTTTGGGCGCGCAGGCGCTGATCGAAACGAAAGTGAAGGTCAACGCGAGGACTTGGACGAAACGTTTCATGGTGAGGGTTCCTTTCGCACGGCGGGTTTCCCCGAGGCTCGGAGGTTGCGGTAGACTTCGCTGGAATACAGGGCTTCATTCGCTTTCACGAGATAGGGCGAAATGGCGACGTTGCGCACTTCGGGCAAGGCCACGAGATTGGTGCTGATGCGAACGTCGGCGACGGGCCCGCGCATCTCGACCTGCACGCGGGTAGGGTAAGCTTGCGCGAGGACCATCCGCGCTTGATTGAAGGTCGCGTTCTCGAATTGCGGATCCAGGAAATCCAGAACCTGCAGGACCTGGGCGGAGTTGATTTCGCTCCAATCCAGACGTCCCACCGCAGTGGCTTTCCCCAGATCCCAGTCCATGCCTAAGCGGAACGAAAGCCCGCGCTCGGATTTTTGCGCCGAGCGGAACATGGATTCGGGCAGAAGCTCCTCGAGCTTCACGTCGAAGGCGCGCATCAAAAGACCCATGCGGGGATTGTCGAGCGAGAGATCCGCCTGCAGCGCCCCTTCGATCGAGCCTTGACCCACGACCGCGGACCAAGAGCCCGAGCGAAGAAGATTCTGCTCGAACTTCAGATCCAGCGACACCGGACCGTAATTGCGCTTCTGGTAAACGATCTGGGCGATGCGCAGCTGATTCAGGCGCGTGTCCAAAGGCTCGAAGGATTCGAAGTCCGCGCGCCCAAAGGCGTTCGGCGAAAGCTTCGGGGAGAGCGTCCAGCGTCCGTCCACGTACGACCAGGCTTGCTTGACGGGAAGCGAGCCCTGCATGGCCTCGATGCGCAGATCGGGGGTCGCCACCGAAAAGGCGCCCAACCGAAGTTCGCTCTCAAAAAAGAACTTTCGTTTCTGGCGCAGCAAAAGTTTGAAGGGCGCCGAGACGCGGCCCTGGGGTTTGATGCCCGCATACTGGAACTGTTTATCCTTGAAGTGCAGCGAGACGAAGCCCGTGGCCTGCGCCTCTTGCGCACGGGGATTGAGCTCGCTTTGCAGATCGAGCGAGACGCCGTCCCCGCGGAGCTGCATCGTCAGGCTGACGTCGCCCGAGCGGGCCAGGCGCGCGTTGAACTTGCCATCCAGGCGCGACTTCCAGGGCGAGGGATTCTGATCCAGCACGAGAAGGCTCAGATCCGAATGCGCCGAGACCTCGCCGTCGGCTTTGAGTTCGGGCGTCGCGGGGTCGAAGTTCACGGGAACGCGCGCGTTCAACTTCAAATCCAAAAGACCGGGCACGGTGGCGGTCATGCGGTAAGCCCGTTCGGTGGCGGTCTGGGCCAGGGGTTTCAGCTCAAAGCCCCAGTCGGTGGGTTTCTTGAGTGGCGAGGCGCGCAGGTTCTTTCCTTGGCCGCGCATCTGAAAATCCGCGCCTTCGGCCTGGGCGGTGAACTCGCCGCCGCCGTCTTCCAGAGTCAGCGGTGTGCCGACCTTCGGCGTTTTCGCGAATTGGAGTTGGGACCATTCCGCGCGGGCTTCGAGTTTGGGTTGCAATCGCCGGGGCGCCGCCTCGGGGGATTTGGATTCGAAGTTCAGTTGGACGGAGCGGACCTCGGCGCGGGCTTGGCTCGTGCCTTCGGGAGTGGTCGAGCTTTGGCTGACCCGCAGGGGTTTGAGGTCAACGCTGCCGGCGAAGTTCGTTTGGCGTTCGTCGGCTTGTCCCGAGATTTTGATGCGGGTGCCGGTGGATCGCGCTTCGAGCTCCGTGCCTTCGCCGGTTTGGCGGAAGCGGATCTCTGCGGTTTGCAAATCGAGGTCACGCAGATCGACGGCGAGGGGAAGTTCGGGACGATCGAAAGCGGGGACTTCGACTGTCGGGATTTTGAAATCGTCCTTCGGGGGCGCCTCTTCCACGGGCCCCGCCACGCGGTGGAAGTCGCCCGAAAGTCCCTCGATCTTCGCGTGGTAAATGACGGCGCGGCGGCGCTCGTCGGTCAGCTCAACGTCCGCATCCAGAAGAGGGAGCGTGAAGGTCCCGGTGACGGGCAGCGGGGCTTTCAGTTCGCCGCGCAGATTTTTGAGCGTGATCGTGAAGCGAAGACCGCCGCGCCAGCCGAGTTGCAGGTCGGGCTGCTGCAGTTCCGCTCCGTGTTCGCGCGCGACGCTTTGGATTTCCGACCACAAACGGGTCTTCACCCAAAAGTAGCCGCCGACGCCCACGGCGCCGAGGACCAAAACAAAAACTAAAAAAGCGATCCCGAGCTTCTTCAGCATGTGGTGGCGGGACTATTTCTTCTTTGCGGGTGTTTTGGAGGCCGGCTCCGCCTTGTAGCCGAGCTTCTCGATGCGCTTCATGATGTCCGCGTTATCGGCGGTTTGGCCCGGTTTGGTTTCGATGATCAGTTCACCGGTTTGTTTTTTGGTGTCCACCAGATTCGCTTCGCATTTCGCGAAGTCGCCCTTGGCGCAGATCTCTTTTTCGATGGCGGCCTTGCAGGCCCCGCAGTGCATCCCGCTCACGTTGAATTGCAAAGGGGCCGCGAAGGCGAAGGAGGTCGAAAGCAGAATTGACGGCAGTAAAACGGACTTCATGGGAACCTCCGGATGAGGGGCTCAGCGTAGCGATTTCGTCTCGGAAAATCACCGAAAGAAAGTGCGTCGTGGATTTGCCAACCCGCAGAAAATGTCCTTACACTCAAAGCATGCCGGAAATCTTGAAGACGCAGGTGGTGGGGGAGTCGATCGTGGTGCGAAAGCCACATGATCTTCACTTCCGGAAGCTGTTCCCGCTGGCGTGGAAGCCCCTGATCGACGCTTACCAAAAAGGCCTGCCGCCGTCGCGGGTGTTACAAGACGGAATCGAAAAGTCGAGTCCGGTGCGGCTGCGGGATTGGATCGAGTTCGTGCGTGAAGTGGAGGGCAAGGTCCCCGGCGACGCGGGACTTTTGCGCAAACTGCGTGAATTCGACGTCGCCCCCGGTTGGTTCGAGTACCGGCTTTTTGAGTTGAAACTTTGGAGTGAGCGCAATGTCTGGGCTCGTTTCTATCCGGGATTTTATTTTCTAGGTTTTCTGACGATGGCGCTCGCGGGTCTGCGCGTGCTTTCGGGATTTGATTTGCGGCATTTTCTTTGGGTGAACGGCAGCTTCGAGCTCGCCTTCGTGGGGCTTTTTTTGGGGCTTTCGCTGTTGGGGCTGACGAAGGGTGTGGTGCTCGTGGCGATGCACCTTCTGGCGACGGGTTCTTGGCCCGAGACGCGGATCGCTTTTCGCGGTTTGATGATCGATCTCGATGTTGATGCCTCCCCGGTCGAGGCTCACCGTTTGAAAAGCGTGAAGCTCTTCTACTTCACGACGTCGGCTCTGCTTTATCTTGCGGGCGCGGCCTTTTGGGGCGCGTTTTCTTTGCCGGGCCTGAACGCGGCTAGCCTTTCGGTGCTGGGACTCTTGATGACGTTTTTGTCGCTGAATCCGCGGCGTCGGGGCGAGGTCTCGAAGATCTTCGGCATCTTGTATCCGCAGTGGAAGGTGCGTCGCGCGCTCAGCTATCTGGAGAACCGCGCGCTCTTCGCTTTTTTCAAGCGCGGACGTTGGATTCAAGATGAAAGTCAGCTTTTGCGTTACGCGCTCTTGTGTCTTTTGTGGTCTGCGGGTTTTCTGGCCTTCTTGATCGGGCTGGTCGTAGCGAACGGGCAGGATCTGTGGCTCGCGCTGGGGCATACGCGCGGAAGCGCTTGGGGCTCGGTGATTTTGATGCTGCTGATTTTCGCGGGCATCACCGCGACGGTCGTCTCGGAGTTGTGGCGACTTCTCGCGCGGCATTTTCTGTTCTTGTTCCAGCGGCCGCTGCGGGACTTCTCGCGCAACCGCTCGATCCGCACCGAACGTCGTTTCGATCCCGCGCAGATCCGGCGTTTCCTGTCAGCGTCGCCGCTTTTTCATGGGGCCGCAGAGGCATCTTTGGACGCGTTTTTGGAGTGCGGAGTGATCCAAATCGTAAAGCCCGGACAGTCCCTCATCGTTCAGGGGAACGTCGGCACCGAACTTTTCGTGTTGCTCGAGGGCGAGGCCGTCGTGCGACGTCTGGATGAGGCCGGCGAAGCGCAGGATCTGGCGGTGCTGTCGAAGGGCGCGGTTTTCGGCGAGATGTCGCTTCTGCGAAATACGGTGCGCACGGCGAGCGTCGTGGCGCTCAGTCCTCTGCGCGTCTTCATGATGCCGAACAGCGAGTTCGCACGGATCTTCCAGGGTGAAAACATCCGCATGATCGAGCGGAGGATCGCGCTGTCGGGCGTGCTCGGCGACTCCAGCGTTTTTCAAGATCTGCCCGCCGAGACCTTGCAGATCATTTTGAGCTACGGCGAGTTCCGCGAGTTTAAAAAGGGCGAGCTTTTGATCGAACACGGCGATCGCGACAAGGATTTCTACATCGTTTTGCGCGGCGAGGTTGAGGCCGTGCGGGCGGGCGATATGCGGCTGAACGTGATCGGTCCGGCGGGGTTTTTCGGAGAGGTTTCGCTTTTCGAGAACCGGCCGCGCTCGGCCTCGATCCGCGCGCTCGCGGACGGCGTCGCCCTGAAGCTGCCGTTCGACGGATTCTGGCGGATGGTCGACCAGAACCCCGCGCTCGCGGCCCACATCCAAGAACTCAGCTGGCTCCGCCGCGAAACGCCCGATAATCTGGCAGATTCCCGCCTTTAGGGCGGCGCGGCTTCGCCGGGTCTGCTCAAAAAAAGGCGTTGGCAGCGGGATCTTTTCTCCCTATATCTTGTGTCTCTTTCTTACCGCCGCGGGGTGGTAGTTAAGTTGGTTATAACGTCCGCCTGTCACGCGGAAGGCCGCGGGTTCGAGTCCCGTCCACCCCGCCAAATCACCTGCCATCGTCGTTCGCTTCGCTCAGCTCCCGGTTTATTCGGCGGGGTGTTGTCTGTTGGGCCCATCGCTTCGCGCTGGTCCTGTTGCGGCCTTCGCCGCGACTCTCTAAATCACTTCGCGTTGTCGTTCGCTTTACTCACTCCGCAGGTTCTGGCGGGGATTGTTTCATCGCTAAGGCGATGGATCTGTCACGGCTTCGCCGTGGCTTCTCGCTCGGGACTCGTGTTTGGCGCGCTCGCTGCGCTCCCTACCGCTTCACCCGCAAACTCTTCCCATGAACCTCGCGGTACGCGGGCCACGGACCAAGAGCCGACGCTTCGTATACGCCACGGGCGACGGCGCGAGCCAGGCAATCTGCGGCGACGAGGCCCACGCGGTTCACGAGATCGGCGCGGGACTCCACATCCTTGCCCCACTCGCCCGTCGAGGCCGCGAAGACCGTGTCGCCGTCGAAGGGCGTGTGCACGGGGCGGATCGAGCGCGCGTATCCGTCTTGCGCCATGATCGCCACGCGCTGGGCTTCGGACTTCGTGAGTTTCGCGTTCGTCGCGACCAAGCCGATCGTGGTGTTCTCGCCCGCGCGGGGCGCGAGGTTGTCCAGCGGCGAGCCGGTCCACGCTTCGCCCGGGGATTGAAAGTCGATCCCGGACGTCGGGAGCGGTTGTCCGCCCATCTCGTCGGCCTGCTCGTAAGGCCACGCCCACAGCGAGGACTGGCCCGGCATTACGGGACTGCCGACGCAGTTCACGGCAACGATGGCGCCGACCTGCAAGCCGTCGCCCGAAACCGACGATGCGCTTCCGAGTCCGCCTTTGAACGCGCCGGCTTTCGCGCCGTAACCCGCACCCGCGTTGCCAAGTTTGAAATCCTGCGAAGCCGCGTTCAGTGCCGCAAGGCCCAGCTCCGCGTAGGGGGATTTCGCGCCCCACTCTTTGTTGCCGCCGTTCAAAAGATCAAATAGCACCGTGCTCGGTACGATGGGCGCGCGCGCGGGACCGATGGGAAAGCCGATGCCTTTCGAGGCCAGCATGTCCGTCACCGCCGAGGACGCGCCCAGGCCGAAGACCGAACCGCCGCTCAGCACGACCGCGTCCACGCGGTCCACCAAGCAGCTTGGCTGAAGGGCGTCGGTGTCGCGCGTTCCGGGGGCGCCGCCACGCACGTCCGCCGCGACCACCGCCGTCGAGTCGAAAAGGATCACCGAAACGCCGCTCCAGACTTTGGCGTCTTCGGCTTGGCCGACCCGAATGGATTCCACGTCGGTGATGCGATTGCGGGGGCCAGGACGGAAGTTGTGGTTCATGGGCGATCTCCTTTTCGAAAAAAAGATAGGCAATAAAATCCCGCAAGGGAAGTCTTGAATCAACCCGCGTCGATCAGCGAAACTGAAACACGTATGGCACTGAATCCGGTCGAGCAAAGCTATTGGGAAAGCTATCTGCGCACCTTGCCTGAAGGGGAGCGACCGAACGACGCGGTCGTCAGCGCGGGCTATGCGGGAAATCCGGAATTGACCGACGAGCTGTTGGCCCTCTACTTCGCGGGAAAAAAGACGGCGGGCAGCAGCCTGCTCGAGGATTTTCAGTCGGCGGGGGATTCGCTGCCGCAAGTGGGCAACCACTGGATCTACCTCAACCGCCGTGGCGAGCCCTGCTGCATTCTGAAAACGGAAAGAATCGTGATGCACAAGTTCAAAGATGTTCCTCCTGAAATCGCCGCCGCCGAAGGCGAGGGGGACGGCTCTTTGGAGTATTGGCGTCGCGTGCACCGCGAGATCTACACGCCGTTCTTGGCAAAGTGGGGCGTTCATGATTTGAACGAGGCCACGGTCATCACGGAGTTCTTTCGCATCGTGTACCGCTCACCGAATCCCTGACGAGGTCCCCGTGTCCGGTACGCTTCTGTCCCACATCGAGCTCAATGTTTCCGATTACGCGAAAAGCATTCGCTTTTACGATCATGTTCTGGTGCCGCTGGGCTGGCGTCGCCTCGTCTGTCAGAAAACCCATACGGTTTACAGTGACGGTCAGATGAAGATCGTCCTCGGACCGGTCGAAGAGAAATATCAAACGCCGAGCTATCACCGGAAAAGGGTGGGGCTGAACCATCTGGCGTTTTACGCTCCGTCGCAATCCTCGGTCGACGACTATGTCGAGAAGGTTTTGAAGCCCCACCAGATCCCTTGCCTCTATGAAACCGAATCCAAAGGGGACGAGACCTACTACTCCGTTTTTTTCGAGGATCCCGACCGGATTAAAATTGAAGTCGTCTATTCGCCGGGCTATTGCTCGCCCCAGCACTGGACGAATCAGCTCGCAAGCGACTTCGATCCCTATTTGAACCAAGGAGAAGCGTGAACATCACGAAGATCACCGATCCCGAACAGAAGAGTCAGATCTGCGACTCGATTTTACGGAGCCTGCCGCTCTGGTTCGGCATCGAATCCGCCATCGTCGACTACGCGAACGATGTGAAACCCATGGACACCTGGGCGGTTCAAAAAGACGGCGAGTTCATCGGCTTCGCCAGCGTCAACGTGCACTTCCCCGAATCCGCCGAGATCCACGTCATGGGCATCGTGGAGCGCTTTCATCGCCAAGCCCTCGGACGTGAGCTGCTGCAGACGATCGAATTCGATCTGCGCGGGCGAGGCTTCAAATTCCTGACGGTGAAAACCCTCAGTGCCTCGCGCCCGAACAACGAATACGATCAGACGCGGAACTTCTACCTGCGCGTGGGCTTCACTCCGCTCGAGGAATTCAAAACACTGTGGGGCGAGCACAACCCCTGCCTGCTTCTAGTGAAGAGTCTGCAAGTCTAGATCCCTGCGGCAAGGAGCCCCGTTTGCTTTTCCGTTTTCAAATCGAACTGTCGGATGTGGATCGCGGCGTCTACGAGACTCTGGATTTCCGCGTCGCTCAGCATCCCTCGGAAACTCATCCGTACCTGCTGACCCGCGTCCTGGCCTATGCGCTCGCGTACGAGGAAGGCCTTGAGTTCTCGGCGCAGGGACTGGGCGATCCCGAAGCGCCTGCCATCTTGAAATACGGCGCGCACCAATCCGTCGCCACGTGGATCGAGATCGGGAATCCCACCTCCCGCAAACTACATAAGGCGACCAAATCCGCGTCCCGTGTTTCGGTCTTCACCTACAAAAATCCCGACGTCCTGCGCGCGGATATCCAAGAGAACCAAGTTCACCGCGCCTCCGAGATCGAAATCGTCGCGGTGGAGCCCGCCTTTTTGGATGAACTCTCCGAGGCGCTCGAGAAAAACAATCGCTGGTCACTCCTGGTCCAGTCGGGGCAGGTCGACGTCACGGTCGCGGGGCGCACTCACTCGACGCAGCTTCGCCAAACTCACGCTTAAAGACGCCAAGGTGCTCCGTTCACCAGACGAAGCCTGACTTCGTGGCGGGTGCGGTTTAGAATCCCGACATGAGCACGCTCCTGCGCCAACTCAAACTTCGCGTTCCTTTGATCGTCGCCCCGATGGCGGGCGGAACGTCCACGCCTGAGTTCGTCGCCGCATCTTGCGAGGCGGGGGCGCTCGGCTCCATGGGCGCGGCCTATTCCACGCCCGCGCAAATGGTGGAGTTTGTGCATCAGGTCCGCGCCCGCACCGCGCGCTCATTCGCCATCAATCTGTTCGTGCCCACGGGGGAAGTGAAAGTCACATCCGAAAGGCTCGCCCGCGCAGAGGCGGCGACACAAAAACACCGCGACGAATGGGGGCTTCCGCGCCCCTCACTTCAGCCCCCTTTCGAAGAGGACTTCGACGCGCAATTCGAAGCCATGATCTCGCTTCGGCCGGATGTCTTCAGCTTCGTTTTCGGAATTCCCGACATCCACTATCTGCGCGAGGCCCAGCGCTGGGGCATCACCGTCATCGGTACGGCGACGACCCCCGAAGAGGCCGAGCGGCTCACCGAAGCGGGCGTCGACGCCATCACCTTGCAAGGGATTGAGGCGGGCGGTCACCGGGGGATTTTCTCGGCGACGGAGCCCGACGCCGAAATTCCGGCGCTCGATCTTTTGTGCGAGACCCGCTCGCGCGTGAAACTCCCGCTCATCGCGGCGGGGGGCTTGATGACGGCCGCGGACGTTCAAGCCGCGCTGAGTTTGGGCGCGGACGCCGTCCAGATGGGAACGCTCTTCCTCGCCACCCGCGAGGCGGGAACCTCGGCGCCCCACCGGCGGGCTCTGCTCGCAAGCGGCCAGCGCCGCACGAAAACCACGCGCGCGTTCTCGGGCCGCCTGGCCCGCGGGATCGAAAATCCGTTCATGCTTGAAATGGACGCCCAGCCCGACGCGATCCTGCCGTTCCCGGCGCAAAACAAATTCACCCGCGATCTGCGCACGGCCTCGGCGAAGGCCGACTCGGCCGACCACCTCTCGCTTTGGTGTGGAACGGGGACGGGCGCGCTCCCCACGGGCACGGTCGCCGAGGTGATCGACGGGCTGCTCCCCTAAACGGTGATCGCTCGAAGGCCACGGCATTTTTCCCTGCCCAAAGGTTCTCCTAGCGGAGCCCCGAAAATTCAGGTAATCGCCTTCGCACCCCCACCGGGAGTCGAAAGCGTGTTCGCGAAAATCAAAACGGTCGTTCGAAATCAGCTGAAGCAAGGCGCCTCGCCCGAAGGCCTCGCGCGCGCGTGCGCGGTCTCGGCTCTCGTGTCGGTCTTTCCGCTGCTCGGGACGACGGCGGTGCTGTGCCTGCTGGCGGGAATTCTGATTCGCGGCAACCAGCCCGTCATGCATATCGTGAACTACCTGCTTTATCCGGCGCAGATCCTGCTTTTGCCCGTTTATCTTTATCTGGGTGAGTGGCTGGTCGGTGCCCCGCACGTGACCATCCATCCCGTCGTGATCTTCCAGAAAATGACCACCGACTTCGGCGCCTTCCTTGCGGAGTACGGCTGGGCCGGCCTGTACGCGATCATGGCTTGGGCCCTCATTACGCCCCCTTGCGCTTGGATCCTGTACCACGCGCTTCGACCGGTTTTTCGACGCGTCCTTCGGCGCGCGGTTCCCGCTCCGGTGGCGTAAACGACGACGGCCCCCTTACTGCGGCGCGAATTCTCGACTTTCGTGGCTTTTTCGCGTTAAATCGAGGTTTTAGCGAGGCCCCCGATGTCGCAGCCAGGAACGAAACCCGAGAACCGATTCACTCCGCCCACGGACGTTCCGTCCGCGCTCAAGCAGGCCAAAAAACCGAAGAAGGTCGTCGTCACGGCGGGCATGCCCTACGCGAACGGTCCCTTACACCTGGGGCACTTGGCGGGGGCGCATGTTCCCGCCGATATCTACGCCCGCTGGATGCGGATGCTGATCGGCGCCGAGAACGTGCTGTTCGTGAACGGCAATGACGATCACGGTTCGACCAGCGAGGTCGCGGCCGTTCGCGCCGGCAAAACGATCCGCGAGTTCATCGACACGATCCACGAAAAACAGAAAGAGACCCTGAAGAAATACTCGGTCCAGACCGACGTCTTCACCGGCACCTCGCGCCCCGAAACCTATCCGAAGCACGAGAAGTACTCGCAGGATTTTCTGCGTAAACTCCACGCGAACGGCATGCTGGAAAAGCGCGTGACCGAGCAGTGGTTCGATCCCAAAGCGAATCGCTTTCTGCAGGACCGCTTCGTGCGCGGCACCTGCCCGAACTGCGGCGCCACCGAAGCCTACTCGGATGAGTGCGACACCTGCGGGACGACCTTTGACCCGTCGACGCTAAAAAGCCCGCGCAGTGAAATCAGCGACGCCACCCCCGAGCTGCGCAAGACCGCGCACTGGTGGCTGGACATGTGGAAGGTCGCCGATCCGCTGAAAACCTGGATCGACTCCAAAACCAAAGCTTGGCGTTCGGCCATCATTCAGGAAGTGACCAACGTCGTCCTGATCGGCTGTCGTTTCGAAAACGTCCACGAAGAAAAATACAAAGAGATCAAGGACACGCTCCCGAAACACAAATCCCGCTACGTCCCCGGCAAAAAAGTCGAATGCCTGTTCGACTCCAAAGCGGACCTCGCCGCCGCGCAAGCGACGCTGGAAAGCCACGGCATTCCGTCCACCATCACCGACAAATGGGGCTATCGTCCCATCACCCGTGATGTGTCGTGGGGGATTCCGGTTCCGCCCGAACTTGATCCCGAGATGAACGGCAAGACCCTTTACGTCTGGCCGGATTCGCTGATCGCGCCCATCGTGTTCACGCAAGTGGCGCTGGAAAAATCGGGGCGTTCCGCCGAGTCCTTCAAGGACTTCTGGTGCGATCCCGAAGCGACCGTCGTGCAGTTCCTGGGACAGGACAACGTCTTCTTCTACGTCATCATGCAGGGCTCGATGTGGCTGGGTCACAAAAACGATCCGCAACAGCTGCCGCAACGGGGTGACTTGCAGATGACCGAAGTCTTGAGCTGCTATCACCTGCAGGTGAACGGCGAAAAGATGAGTAAATCCAAAGGCAACTTCTACACCGGCGATCAGCTGCTTGAAATGGGCTACGGACCGGATCAGGTCCGCTATTATCTGGCGATGTTGAGTCTTGCGGTGAAGGCGTCGAACTTCGACTTCGAGCACTTCAAAGAGCGCAACAAATTCCTGGCCGGGCCGATGAACGCGGCTTTTGAAAAACCCATTTCGGCCTGCCACTCGAAGTACGGCGGCCAGGTTCCCGAAGGGAAACTGATTGGGAAGGCCGAAGCGGAAACCTTGAAGATCGTGCAGATGTATCTGCGCTCGATGCAGAAGGGGGACTACGCGGTCCTGCTGGGCCAGGTGGAAAACTACGCGCGCCAGATCAACTCGCTCTTCGCGCAGTTCAAACCCCACGACGACCGCGCGCCCGAGGCCGAGCGCAAAGACGCGCTCTTCACCTGCTTCTACGTGCTGAAGAACTTGATGATCATGCTGGCGCCCTTCGTTCCGCATACGATGAACGAGCTTCGCCAATCGCTGAATCTGCCCGAAAGCGCGCTGCGCGCCGAGGAGCTGGGAACGGGGTTACCCGCGGGTCACGTCATCGGCCCCAAGCGCACTTATTTCCCGGCGGTCGAGGGCGAAACGACCGAGGCCTGAGCCTCGGGGGCGACTCATTTCATCTGGTCGCGTAGAAACTGGAGCATCTCTTCCCGTTTGTAGGGTTTCGAGAAGATCGTTTTGAACGGAAAGTCCGTGTGCACGGCTAGATCCCCGGTGATCAGCGCGAGCGTCGGCCCCGGAGGGATACGTTTCGCGATTTCGTCGCCGGTCGTTCCCGGAAGCCGATAGTCCAAAAATACGACGTCAAATTTTTCCGACTGCAGACGCTTGAGGCCCGCGACCGCGTCGGCCGAAGTCGATATTTCGATCTCGGGGCTCGAGAACAGGTCCGCGAACATCTCGAGAAGATCCGGTTCGTCGTCGAGATAAAAAACCTTAAGCGCCATGCAGACTCGCCTCATTCCGTGGAGTCGGGGCCCGCGGGAAATCCAACTCGAAGCAGGTGTTCTTTTCGGCCCGGTTCAAACGAATCGAAGCCCGGTGCTGATCCAAAATTCCTTTCACGATCGAAAGACCCAAACCCGTGCCTTCGCCGACGGGTTTCGTCGTGAAGAAAGGTTGGAAGAGTTTCGGTTCCACATCGTGAGAGATCCCTTTGCCGGCATCCACCACCCGCAAAGTGACGCCCGTCGGGGAAGAGTGAACCTCCATGCGGATCCAGCGCTCGGGAAGCTCTTTGATCGCATCGATCCCGTTGTTGAGCAAATTGACGATGACCTGCTCGATCTCGACGGCGTCGCAGTAGATGGCAGCGTCACCTTGGGCCTCGAATGAAATCGTCACGTCATGGCGACGGGCTTTGCCTTCGACCAAGATCAAAGCGTCTTGGATGACGGTGCGTAGATCCACGACCGAGAATTCGGTCGTGCCGGTGGTGCGGGCGAATTTCTGTAGACCCTTGACGATCTTTTCGATGCGGCCCGAGGCCCGGCGAATGATGTCGATTTTCTTTTGAAACTTTGCCGCATCCTCACGCGCCGTTTCGAGCAGCTCGGCCGAGCCCACGATCATCGCGAGGGGGTTATTGATTTCGTGGGCAACCCCGGCGGCCATTTCCCCCAGCGATGCGAGCTTTGCGTTGTGCAAAGACTTGGCCTTTTCGAACTCGAGCGCTTCGCGAATCGCCAACTCCTGCGTGAGGTCCCGCGCAATCCCGACGAATCCGTAAACTGCGCCCTGCGAATCCCGTAGGGGCGTGATGCTAAGGCGGGCTTGGAAATTCGTTCCGTCCTTGCGAACGAGCGTCCACTGCCGACTATCGGTGACGCCGTTGCGTGCGCGATAAGTAAAGGTGTCCAAGCAAGGTTTGGCGAGATTCAACCCGAACTCGCGGTTCAGCTCCAATGTCGCCTGCATCATCTCTTCGCGCAGGTGAAAGATCGCTGAAGTGGATTTACCCACAAGTTCTTCGGGCTGGTACCCCAGCATTTTGACCGAATGCTCGTTCATTCCGGTGAGCACACCGTCGCGGTCCACCGTAACCAAAATCGCGTCGGCGCTGTCCATGACGGTGCGGTTGAAGTTCAGAAGTTGTTTCATCTTTTCTTCGCGGAAGACGGTTTCGGTCACGTCCGCGGCCGTTCCCAAGAAGCGGGTCCCCATTCGGTCCCGAACAAGATTCGCCCGACAGTCGAAGTATTTGATGCTGCCGTCGTCAAAGAGGAGGCGGTGGCGGACGTTGTAGTCGTTCCCAGTTTCCAGACTCTCTTTCATCGCGGCGTTGACCAGCGGCATATCGTCGGGATGGACGCGCATCTTGACGCAGTCCGCGAGGGCGCTTTCGTCATGGTCGGGGCTGACTTCATAGAGTCGGAAGAAGTTCTGCGACCCGGTGAATGAATTCGATTCGAAGTGGAATTCCCAGCTTCCCATCCGCGCCACTTCCTGCGCGTGATTCAATTTGTTCTGCGTTTCGGTCAGGCGGGTGAGGTCGGTCTGAATCGAAAGGTACTTCATGATCTTGCCGTGCATATCGCGAATCGGCGTGATGACGGTGTTCACCCAATAGATGGATCCGTCTTTTGCTTGGTTGTTCAGAATCCCGGTCCAGTGCTTCCCCTGGGCTAGGACTTCCAGCATTTGCGCGCGGAGCTCCGGCGGGCGACCGGGCGGGATCAGCTTTTCGTGGGTTTCGCCGATCAGCTCTTCACGGCGATATCCGCACTGAATGCAGTAGTAGTCGTTCACGTCGGTGATACGTCCTTCGGCGTCGGTCCAGCAGACGAGGGCGGTTTGATTGAGCGCCTCCATGATCTGGTTCATCTCGTGCTGTTGGGTTTGCAGTTGGCGCAGCGCCGTTTTTTCGCGGGTGACGTCCCGGCAGGTCGTTTGGATATAGGTTTTTCCGTCATGCGTGATCCGGCTCAGCAGCACGATGCAGTGGACCTCGGTCCCATCCTTACGCACATGCAACCAGTCGAAATAGTGACTGCCGGTTTCCATCGTGAGCGCCAAGATCCGCATGGCCTTGGTGCGCGAGCTTTCACCGTCCGGTTGGAACTCGGGCGACAGATCCCAAGGCGTTCTTGCGAAGAACTCCTCGCGGGAGGTGTATCCGAAGAGCGCCAAGGTTGCGTCGTTACATTCGACGAAACGGTGGTGCTCCACGGACAGTAGGGACATCGCATCCGAAAAGTGGGAATAAGTGAGTTCCATAACAATTATTATCCCCAATTTAAGCGACGTCGGGAAGTGCTACCAAGAGGGCACCTCGCGTCGCGGATCTGGGGCGAAGAAGATTTCTTCCGCGCCCCAGGAATGGAATGTTAATGTTCTCCCCATGTCGCTCGAGAAGGGGCTCGTCTGGGCCCACCAAGACATTCGGTTGACGGGATATTCGCTCGCGGGAATCACGACCAGCGTGGGCTTTTCCGCCGCCGACGCGCTTTTTGACGTCGGCCAGGGCTTGCCGTGGCAAATCCCATTCGGAAACATCCTGATCACCCACGGCCATATGGACCACGCGGCGGGCCTTCCCTATTTGATCGGGCAAAAGGCGATGCACGGGACCTCGCGTGCCCGTATCCACTTGCCCCCGCACTTGATCGAACCTTTAGGTGAAATCATGCGGATTTGGTCGGGGGTCGAAGAGCACACCTACAACTTCGAGTTCATTCCTGTTTTCCCGGGGCGGGACTATCCGCTCAAGGGGGACTACTTCGCGCGTAGCTTCCCGACGGTCCACCGGGTGCCTTCGACCGGGTACACGATCTTTGAACGCAAGAAACGCTTGAAAGAGGAGTTCCGCGGGCGTTCGCCGTCCGAGCTCGGTCGACTTCGTCATGGCGGCACCGTGATTGATGAATCCTACGAGGCCAACGTTCTTTCGTTCACCGGGGATACGCAGATCGAGTTTCTCGATTCCGCGCAGGCGCGGGAAAGTCAGGTCCTCGTGATGGAGTGCACGTTCTGGGACGACAAACGAAACGTCGCCCGGGCCCGGGAGTGGGGGCATATCCATCTCGATGAATTGATCCCCCGGCTGGACGACATTCGCGCGCAAAAAATTTTGCTCATTCACAGTTCGGTGCGCTACGCGCCGGCGGAGCTCGTGCGCATCTTGGACGAGAAAGTCCCGGCCGTGCATCGTGCGCGCGTCGAGGTCTTTCCTCGCGGTCGCTAGAGGCGTAAACGCATCTCGATGTCGCCGCGTTCGTAATCGGGATGGGGACCTAGTCGGGTCGTCTCGAAGCCGTGCTTTTTGTAAAGGGCGATCGCGGGCGTCAAGAGGGTGTTGGAGATCAGGACGACTTCGCGCGCGCCCCGTTCACGTGCCCAACCGATCGCGGCCCGCATCAGCAAATCGCCCGCGCCCCGGCCTTGCGCTTTGGGGGACACCGCCATTTTCGCGAGCTCATATTCGCTTTCGCCGTGGGGGATCATCGCGCAGGTGCCGATCGCTTCTGCGCCATCCAGAATGAAAAGAATCTCGCCGCCGCGCTGAAGAATCGCGGTTTCGGCGTTCTCGAGCTGCAAGACGTCGTTGGATTCGATCTTAAAAAATTTTTCGATCCACTCACGATTCAGGGCGATGAACGCGGGAAGGTATTGGGGATCATAGGTGACGACCCGCAGGTCGGCGGACTTTTCGGACATCGGAATTCCTTCGGTTACTCGGCCGCTTCGGGGGTGCCCGTCGGCGCCGTGACGGGTTCCGCAGGGCGCGCGGCTTTCGCCAGATACTCGCGCATCGCTGGGCATTCCCAGTCCTTTTGCCCCGACTGCGAGGCCGCAAGCTGTAAGAGCTGGTATTGATCGTCGGCGCTGGCGAACGCGATGGCGTTAACCGCCTGGCGGGCGGGACGTGTGAACGTGTGGCCATCGATATAGCGGGAAATTTCGTAAGCGATCGCGGCGGGGTCTTCGCTCAGTGCGAGCTCGGGGCCGCGCGAGTAAGCGTCGCAGATCACTTTGAAGTCCCGCGACAACAAGAGAGTGTAGCCAGCAAAAATGCCGACGCTCGCGACCAGGACGATCCCGGTGGCGAGCGCGACTTTCTGCCAAGAATTCAGGGGGCTCGACGTCCCCATCACGCGTAGGGAGAGCCGGAAGCGACCGGGGGTTTCGCTGCACGAGAGGCCAGCGCGGCGCCCGCGCCCGCGAAGCCCAGCACGATCAGCAGCGGAAGCGCCACGAAGCCCGTGAAATCGCTCGAACCCGCCGTCGTGACGGTCTCGGAAATTCCAGAGACGTTGTAGCTGGTCGTACCTGCCATGAAAAGGACCACTTGAACCAGGGCGACCGCGATACCGATCACACCACCGAAAATAGCGCCGCTCAGGACTGCGCGCCGGGGAGACTTCTGTTCTGCCATGGGAACCTCCATTCGCCTTTCAGGCGTTTTTGCAAGCTGGACTCCCGCGCGGCAAGGGAAAAATACCCCCGGGACGGGATTTTCGGTGGATTTTTGGGTGGTTGGAATTCGTTCTATAGCGAACGGGGACACTCGTTAGGACGGATCTTCGCCCGATTGGGGTTAATGGACGCGTTTTTCACGGCGCCGATTTTGCGGGGTCATGGTCCGCCGGGAAGATCCGGCGCACCGAAGGGAGTCCTCATGGCAACGACGATGAAGCACGACGAGACGACAAAATTCCCCACCGCCGAGGCGCATGCCGCTCACGATCTTCTGATGGCCGAATGTCTCGAGAATTGTCAGCACTCCGCGCAGTTGTGTCGTTCGCTGGTGCCGCACTGTCTGAGCATGGGCGGCCCCCACGCGAGTGAAGATCATATCCGTCGTTTGTTAGTTTGCGCCGAGACCTGCGACGCCGCGGTCCGCTTGATGGCGTACAAATCGGAATTTCATGCGGAGATGTGTGGACTTTGCGCCAAGGTTTGCCGCGATTGCGCCGAAGAGTGCGCGCGGCTGGCGGGGGACGACGAGCAGATGAAAACCTGCGCGCGTCAGTGTCGGGACTGCGCGGACACCTGCGAAAGGATGTCCGCGCACGCGCATTGATTACTTCGCGAGAGCGGCTTGGATATTGAGTTGGATTTCGACTTCGTCGCCGACGACGGGGCCGGCTTCGACCATATTACTCCAAGTCAGACCGAAGTCTTTGCGGTTGATCTTGGTTTTCGCTTTGAACGCGATTTTCTCGTTGCCGTAACCGTCCTTCACTTGTCCCAGATAGTTCGCATCAAGGGTCACGTCTTTGCTGACGCCTTTGATGGTCAGGGCGCCCTGAATCTTCAAACCGTTTCCGGTGACGGTGACTTTTTTCGAAACGAAGCTGAGTTTGGCGTGCTTCGCGACGTCAAAAAAGTCGGGACTTTTCAAATGCTCATCGCGTTTTTCGACGGCGGTATTGATCGACGCGGCGTCGATGTTGACCTCGACTTTAGATTTCGCAAGGTCTTTGTCGGCGACAATTTTACCGTCGAATTTTTCGAATTTCCCTTCCACGGTCGAAATCACCAAGTGGGGAATTTCGAAACCGATTTTCGAGTGCATCGGATCGATGTTGTAGGTGCCCGGGGCGATTTGCACTTTGGCGAAAGACAGAACCGGCAGCGCCAGGGCGACGGTCAGGGTGGCGAGGGACATTTTCATGATGAAGCTCCTTGAGTTTTAGTTCGTATTCAAAATCTCTTTCAAGACGGATTCAGGCTACCCCCGACCGGGACTCCTGATTAGATCGTTAATTCTGGAATTATCTTACGGATAACCGTATAATGGTGTTTTCCAAAGGGGGCGCGTTTTGAACTTGGACGGCATCGATGTCTTCGTGAAGGTGGCCCAGGTCGGCAGCTTTAGCGGCGCGGCGCGGGTCATGAAAATGCCCGTGACGACGGTCAGCGGCAAAGTGGCTCAGCTCGAGAAACGTCTTGGCGTGACACTGATCCATCGTACGACCAGAAAGCTCAATCTGACTTCGGCGGGCGAGGCCTACTTCAAACGCTGCGTCCGCGCGCTCGAAGAGGTGCGGGCGGGGGAAAGTGAAATCGCGAGCTCCAAAACGGCGCCCGAAGGACTTCTGCGGATCACGGCTCCCGTGGATGCCGGCCACCTGCTTTTGGCCCCGATCATCCGGGACTACTTGAAGCAGTATCCGAAAACGCAAATCGAGATGATCCTGACCGGACGGCGGGTGGATTTGGTGACCGAAGGAGTGGACCTGGCCGTGCGCGCCGGTAAACTTCACGACTCCAATTTGATCGCGCGCAAGTTTATCGAAACGCAGGGACACTTCTACGCGTCGCCCGCGTACATCAAAAAAATGGGCGCGCCGAAACATCCCCGCGATCTGAAATCCCACCAGCTGATGCGGTTCACGGTGCTGCCCGAGACGCTGCGGTTCACGAACGGGAAGGACGACTTCGACGTGAAATTCGACGGACGTTTAGCGGTCGACGACGTCGAGATGTTGAAGATCTTCGTGCAGGCGGGCGACGGGATCGGTTTGATCCCGCGCTTTTTGTGCCCCGCCGATGAAGCGTCGGGAAAGATGGTGCGCGTGCTGCCGCAGTGGAGCTTCGGCAGCTTTACGTTGAATTTCGTGTATCCGCCGCAGCGTTTTGTCGACCCACGCGTCCGTAGCTTCATGGAGTTCGCCCTGAAGCCCCAGTACCGGATCGACTAGGCGGTTTTGGCTTTTAAGGACAACGTCATCAGGAAGGGGCCGAAGTCACTTTCGCCCTCGAAGAAGAGCGCTTGACCGGCCAGGTTTGATTTCGCCAGGTGCAGCGCGGTGCCGATGACGGTTGTCGGGATCGAAGGTTCGAAATCGAAGCCCGCCTCGTTCATCTCTTTGCGCGAATTCGCGTAGACGATGTTCAAAAGCTCGCTGGCGGCATCGGAATTTTCGGGCGTGATTTCGGTGTAGGGCTCACCGAGCATCGCCGTTAAGAGCGCCAGAAACGCCGGCGACCCGAAGCCCAGGGACAACGTCCCGGCCAGCGTCGAGGAGTTCAGCGTGATCGTGCTTAAACAATCGATGCGGAACTTGGACGCGACCGAGGCGTCCATGCTCATGCGGCCGATTTTGGCGTTGGCGTTCATCATGACTTTGAACGCGTTTTGAAGGGATTTTTCGAGAAGCGGGGGGATAATCGTGATGCTCGGGCGGCTCATGGCCCTAATTTTCCCGGGGACGTTTTACGAAATCAAGTCGTTTGATACCGAACCCGTGGCCAAGCTCCGCAGTGGAGGGGACTGGACCACCGGCCAGGAAATGGCGCGCGTCAGGTGACGCGCGCCGAAGACTTTAGTTGAGGTCGAAGATCAAAGTCTCGGACTCGGTCAACGACCGTAGCTGGAGCATGGACTCTTCCTGAACAATCAACGCGTCGCCCGGTTGCAGAGTGTGTTCTCCAGCTTTCAGTTCGCCTTTCACGACTTGCACCCACACGCCGCGATCTTGACGGATCGGGAATTCCAAAGTGCTACCCGCGGGACGTCGACTGACCCACAACTCCGCGTCTTGTTTGATCGCGATCGAACCGTCACGTCCGTCCTCCGAGACGACGAGAACTTTTTCTTCTTTGTTCAAGGCCTCGTCGAAGGACTTCTGCGCGTAAGTCGATTTTCCGCCGCGCACTTTCGGCATGATCCAGATTTGGTAAAGGTGGACCGTGTCGTTCGTATTCTCGTTGTACTCCGAGTGCGTGATGCCGGCGCCGGCGCTCATGCGTTGCACTTCGCCAGGGCGAATGACTTCACTCGTACCCATCGAGTCACGGTGCCGAAGCGCCCCTTCCACGACGTAGGTGATGATCTCCATATCGCGATGGGGGTGCATGCCGAAACCTTGACCGCCTTCGACGCGGTCATCGTTGATGACCCGAAGCGAACGAAAGCCCATACGACCCGGATCGTAGAAATCCGCGAACGAAAAACTATGGGCGGATTTCAACCAACCGTGGTCGGCATGGCCACGCAGGCGAGCGGGGTAGTATTGAGTCATAGGGACCTCCTTGGTGTGCCCCTAATATAGGTATGAAATCGCTTTCTGAAAAGGTGAGGTAATCTGCAATGATCTTGCGGATATCCGTAAAATAGAAAAGGCCGGAGGGGGGATCCGGCCTTGGGGGGTTAATTGAATATGGAGAGCGGAGTATTACCAGTTCATCACCGTGCAGGCCGAGGCCGCAAACGGGATCACGACGTCTGCGTAACCCGAATCTTTGTAGACCGCGAGGGTTTCCAGGGTCACGCGATTCAGGGTCAGCTCCCAAGTTCCACCGTTGGCGGGTGAGCGTTGATCGAAGGTCACGAGGACCTTGCCGGTCGCGGCGCCGTTTTGGCCGGCGGCGTAGAATTCGGTGCCCGAAACTTGGCTCAACTCATCGATGATATTTCCGGTGACGTAAACGTCGCCACCCGAGGTCAGCACGGCGTTGTACTCAACACGGATTCCGTCAAGGGTCGTCGAAGTTCCCGCGACGTTGCCGCCGCAGTTGATGGTCGAAACGATGCGGCCCGAACCGGGATCTCCGGGATCGCCCTTGTCACCTTTCGCGCAGCCCGAAGCCAGCGCCATGATCGAGATCAGCGACAAAGCCGAGAGGGTTTTCAAAGATGATTTCATAAGGGCCTCCGATGTTTCGTTCACCCCTCCGTATTTCAAAGCACGCACCGGCCAGATCCCCTCCCTTTCGATTTGAGTCTCGTGCCGAAGGGGATCGCCCGAGGGGGTTCGGCAGCTGTCGAAAGCTTCGACACCCGGGGCAGGAGTCCCCATTCCTGTCCGTGAATTCCCCTCGCGTGGGGGCACCTCCGTTGCTCCCCTCCATTGAAGGGGGACCGGATGCTCACCACGAATCATCGTAAAACCTTTCTGCTCGGCGCCGTTCTGGCGGCCTACCTTCTTCTGTTTGCGCCTTTCTGGAAGCCCGTCGTCCTGGGTTTCTTGCTCGCCAGCGCGAGCCAACCCCTCGTGCGCCGGGTGCGTGGTTACTGGCCGGGGCATCCGCAACTCGCGGCGTGGGGGATCTGGGGTTTGTTGACGTTGATCTTGGTGGGGTTGGTCGTCGCGATGGGGTGGAACGCGTATTCATTGGCCACGCAAATCATGGGCGACCCCGAAAGCGTCGCGGGCTATTCGGAGCGGTTGAACGGCATTAAGTCTTCGGTTCTGGGATGGATGCGCGAAATTCCGATGCTGGAGTCGGGAAGTGCCCTACGCCAAGTGGAGCAAGGTCTGGATGCGGCCGCCCTGTCCGCGCGCGATGCCGCGTTGGCGTTTGGGCGAACCGCGCTCGTCGAGACGCCCGTGTTCTTATTGGACGTTTTCATTTTCTTCGTCGCTTGGGCGGCGTTTTTACTGGTGGGGCCGAGTTTTTCGCGCGTCATCGGCTGGTTCACGAAAGATGAAGTCGAAGCCGAGCGCCGCTACTACGACTTTGAAGAGACCTGCTGGCTGTCTTTAGGGTCGGTGTTTCTGACGGCGGCCGTGCAGGCCGTGATCATCACCGTCGGCGCTTCGATGTCGGGCTTCGGCAGCTTGATGCTGATCGGATTGGTGACCTTCATCTTCGCCATGGTGCCGGTGCTGGGGGCGGGAGTCGCCGGGACTCTTTTGGCGCTCGGAGCCTTCGCCGAGGGAAACTCTCAAGGCGGCACGATCATGCTCGCGTTCGCGCTCTTCGCGGGGGTCACGGACAACCTGATGGTGGCTTATCTGTTTTCGCGCGCGGCGAAGAGTAACCCGCTCATTTCGTTGATTTCTTTTCTGGGTGGGATCGCGCTTTTTGGATTCGCGGGACTTTTCATCGCGCCCGTGCTTGAACAGCTCGTGATGAAAGAGATCGCCCCTTCCCAAGAGCGCCACCTGACGCCGGCCGCATGGCGCGAAAGTTGGCGGAAGCTGAAAGCCTATTTCGCGGATCGAACCGTGCCGGGAGCCCGTTGATGAAGAACCTGCAAAGTAAAGTCGTTGAATTCTTCACGCTCTTCGCGGATCGCAATCTTTTGGGGCTTTCGGCCTCGATCGGTTTCTACCTCGTGCTGTCGTTGACGCCATTTTTACTTTTGATGTTCGCGCTCACCGCCGTCATCGGTTGGGAGAACAGCAGCGACTTCCGTTCGGCGGTGGCGGAAAGTCTGGGGCCTAGCGCCGCCATCGGTCTGGATGCCATCAGCCAAAGGCTGGATGCGGACCGCGGTAGTGGCCTGAGCTTTGGGCTGTTGGGTTTGATCGCGATCCTTTTTTCGAGCTCGGGCGTGGTGGGTGAGATTCGTGACGCCCTCAATCGCGTGATTCTGCCGATGCCTCCGCAAGCGAGCGCGGCCGAAGTTTCGGCGGCCACCGAAGCCGCGCGTCTGGAGGCGGAAAGCGTCAGCACTTGGGGCGCCATTCGGCTTTGGGCCTGGGGGCGTGCATTCGCGATTTTGGCGGTGATCAGCTGCGTCTTGCTTGCGATCGTGAGCTTCGCGGGCAGCATCGCCTTACGTTGGTTGATCCCGGCCGACGAAAACTTCTGGCGCAACGTCAACTTCCTGGGTTCTTACGCCGTCTTTGCGCTGCTGTTCTACGGCATGTTTCGTTTTCTTCCTTCCAAACAACCGCGCAAGGGTTTCGCGTCAAGCGCCGCGCTGATTTGTTCGGGTTTGTTTCATGTCGGAAACAAGATGCTCGAGATTTATTTCGCGAACTCGGGCTTTTCGAATTCTTACGGGGCGCTCGCCGGATTTATCATTTTGCTATTGTGGGCGCAGTACAATGGGCTCATCGTGCTGATCAGCGGGGTGGCGGCGCAGGTCTTCTTCACTCAAGGCAAAGTCGAAAACAAAACCGCAGCGAAGTCCAAGACCCCGCTGCGGGAAGAGTCGCTCCTTCACTAACCCGGCAGCGGCAGCAGCCGGAGAGGGCGACGATTTTTCTTACGATCCACTTCATAAAGGTGATCGTCGTGCCAGCTATCCAGAACGCTCATGATAATGAGTCCGAAGAGCGCGGCGAAAACCATGAGCAGTGTGATCGTGGTCATTAGGGCCGCGGTCGATGCGGCCCAAGGAATCTCTTGGATCATAACTCCTCCTTCGGTATCAGTTGCGCGACTCCGTCCCGCACTTCGAGCACGCCCAAGAATCTTTGGTCGAGGGCATCCAGGATGTGGTAAGTGCCGTCATCCGGGCGCTCCAATTGGACGGTCAGACCGGTCGCTTCCATTTTCTGCGTGCAGTGACCATCGGTCACCAGCGCGTACTGTACGAGCTCGATCGTCTGACGGTCGCGCAGGCGACCGCCATTCAGATCCGCGCGAAAGCACGCATTGGGGAACAAGGTTCGTGCTTGGATTTGCACCGTGGAAGGATGGGTTTGTTGCGCTCCGGTCACCATCTGGATCGGGTAGGCGACCCGCTCGGTCTCACCGTAGGTTAGACCCGGCAGCAGAAACAGAACGCAGACAAGCACGGCCCAGAACCAGTCGGTCCACTGGAACTCTTCGACGGTGGCGGCGTTGTTGTTCAGTTTCATGGGGCCCATATCGTACTCCTTCCGTGCAGTCCCTGGTTCAATTGATGTCCGGCTCCGCTTCTAAGTTATGCAAAACCGGCATCCGGTCCCATGTCCCAAAACAGAGGCGTGCTGGGACACTCCGTAACGGGTCGGGGTGGAAATTGGGTCCTGGACCGGGCGCCGTGTCTCGCTTTGACAGAGTTTTGGGACTCGTGTTTGATTAGGCTTCATTTGGAGCGAAGATCATAGATATGAAGCGGTTCCGGCTTTCGTTTATCACTCTCATCGGAATTCTTTTTCTGGGTGGACCGGTGATGGCGGCCTTCGCGCAGCACGCTTGCGATCTTCATTCCCACGCGGAGGCTTCGGTCGAACGCGCGGACGGAACGCATACCCATACGCATGCCGACGGTCACCCGTCGGAGAAATCCGGAAACTCCGAAAATGGCAAAGAGAACTGCCATTGCCATTACCCCTGTTCGGGGATCGCGCAGAATCTGCTGAATTTCGCTCCGCGTTTTTCGTGGAGTGAAAATTTCCAGTTATCGGCTTCGTGGAACCGCGTTCCCGATGCCGAGCTGATCACCTCGCCCGATCTTGACGGCCCTTTCCAGCCGCCTCGAGCTTGAGTCCTGGCCGCAAGGCCCCCGTCCGTTTAAAATTCCACATCTTTATTATGTGATCATTACGCTCATGGAGCCGACATGCTCGACGCATTGATACGCCTCTCGTTGAATCATCGCCTTTTCGTCCTGATGGGGGCGGCGGCACTTCTTTTTTTCGGAGCCATCAGTTTTCAACGGCTGCCGATCGACGTTCTTCCCGACGTCACCAAACCCACGGTCACCATCATGACCGAAGCCCACGGGATGGCGCCGGAAGAGGTCGAAACCCGCGTCACCATGCCCATCGAAATGAACTTGAACGGACTGCCGGGCTTGGACCGACTGCGCTCGCAATCGGGGATCGGTCTGTCGGTCGTTTTCGTGGAGTTCACTTGGGGCACGGATATTTACCGCGCCCGTCAGCTGGTGCAGGAAAAACTGAATCTGGCACAGGGCCGGCTTCCCCGGGACGTGGTGCCGACCTTGGGGCCGGTGGGTTCTTTGATGGGGCAGATTCAGCAGATCGCGGTCTATTCCAAAGACAGCGCGAAGCCCTTCGACCCGCTGGCGTTAAGGGATATCGCCGAATGGCAGCTGCGTCCGCGCATCATGATGATCCCCGGGGTCGCGCAGGTGATTTCCATCGGTGGGGGTTTGAAGCAGTACCAGATTCAGGTCTCGGCGGAAAAACTCAACCGCTTCCAGCTGACCCTGGATCAGCTGGACGAAAAGTTGCGGACGATTTCGCAGAATACGACGGGCGGCTTCGTCGAAAAAGACGGCCAGGAAATCCTGGTTCGTAATATCGGTGTCGTCGAGTCCGTCGACGATATCTTGGCGACCCTGGTGGGACTGCACTTCGGGCGTCCCGTTTTGGTTTCGGATATCGCCGAGGTTCGCGTGGCGCCCCGGTTGAAACGCGGCGACGGCAGCTTCAACGGTCAGCCCTCGGTGGTCATGACCATCCAAAAGCAACCCGGTGCGGACACCGTGCGGATTTCCCGTGAGATCGACCGCGCCATCGAGGAGTTGCGGTCGGCTTTACCCGCGGACGTCGAAATCAATCCCCACGTCTTCCAGCAGGCGAACTTTATCGAGGCCTCGATCCAAGGCATCCAAGGAAAGCTGAAGGTCGGAAGCCTTCTGGTCTTCGTGATCCTGCTCGTGTTCTTGGCCAATATACGTTTGTCTTTGATCACCTTGACGGCGATCCCGCTGTCTTTCGTGGTGACCGCCATCGTCTTTCATTACCTGGGACTCAGCGTGAATACGATGACGCTCGGGGGATTGGCCATCGCGATCGGTGAGCTGGTGGACGACGCCATCGTCGATGCGGAAAACGTCTTCCGCCGCCTGCGCGAGAACGCCAAGTTGGCTTCCCCGCGTCCGGCGTTGCGGGTGATTTTCGATGCGTCGAGCGAGGTACGAAACTCCATCGTTTTGGCGACGGTCATCGTGGCGCTGGTCTTCTTGCCGCTCTTCGCGTTGGACGGGCTGGAGGGGCGCTTGTTCACTCCGCTTGCCATCGCTTATCTGACGGCGCTCGGAGCTTCGCTGGTGGTGTCGCTCACGCTGACCCCCGTGCTTTGTTACTATCTGCTTCGCCAGGTTCCCCCCGGAGCCGATCATGGTGACACTCGTTTCGTGCGCGGGCTCAAAGCGATTCACGGGCGGATTCTTTCCTGGAGCCTGGTGCGGCCGAAGCTCATCGGTGGGGGCGCGGCGCTGCTTTTTGTCGCGTCTTTGGGATTCATCCCTTTCATGGGGGTCGACTTCCTGCCGAAGATCAACGAGGGCACGGCCATGGTTTCGTTGGCGGCCCCTCCGGGGATTTCGCTGACGGAAAGTAACCGCATGGGGTTGGACGCGGAAAAGACGCTTCTGGAGATCTCGGAAGTGAAATCGGTTTCGCGCCGGACCGGAAGGGCCGAGCTGGACGAGCACGCCATGGGGGTGAATGTCAGCGAAATGGACGTGGATTTTAATCCCGGCGGCCGCGCGCGCGATCTGGTCATCGAAGAGATGCGCTTAAAACTCAAAGAAAAATTCCCGCAGGCGGGCGTCAACGTCGGGCAGCCGATCTCGCACTTGATCGATCATATGATGTCCGGGGTGAATTCGGCCATCGCGATCAAAATCTTCGGTCCCGATTTGGCCAGCCTTCGTGAACACGCCGCCAGCATGCAAGAGGTGGTGAAGGACGTCCCGGGATTGGTGGACTTGAAAGTCGAAAGTCAGGGCCTGGTGCCCCAGCTGAAGATTCACGTCTTGCGCGACGAGGCGGCCAAGTTCGGGATGAGTCCGGGGGAAGTCACGCAGCTGCTCGAGGCCGCTTTCAACGGCGAGACACTCACCCAGGTGATCGAAGAGAACCGCAGCTATGATGTGTTCTTCCAGTATGATTCGAACTCGCGCGCGAATCTTGAGGCCATGCAGAAGACGGTGCTGAAGGTCATGCCCGACGGCCGGCGGGTTCTGGTGGAGCAGGTCGCCGACGTCTACGAAAGCCAAGGCCCGAACGAGATCAGTCGCGAAAACAACCAGCGGCGGATCGTGGTCAGCGCGAACGTGGCGGGACGGGATCTGGGCTCGGTCATCGGCGACATTCAAGCGCGGGTGGCGGAAGAACTGAAGCTGCCCGAAGGCTACTACGTCGTTTACGGCGGGCAGTTTGAAAGTCAGCGTCAGGCCAGCCGCAACATCTTCACCTACGGACTGATCGCGCTTCTGGGCGTCGCCTTCGTTCTGTACGCGCACTTTCGTTCGAAGGTCATCACCGCGCAGATCATGGTGACCTTGCCCCTGGCTTTCATCGGCGGGGTCGTCGCGCTGTTCTTCACGGATCGTTCGTTCACGGTGGCAAGCCTTGTCGGCTTCATCACGCTGGCGGGCATCGCCTCGCGGAACTCGATCATGATGATCTCGCACTATCTGCACTTGATGGAGTTCGAGGGCGAAAAGTTCAGTTACGAGATGGTCGTGCGGGGTTCGCGCGAGCGTTTGGTGCCGGTGCTGATGACCGCGGCGGTCGCGGGTCTGGCGCTGATGCCGCTGGTCTTCGCGGCGGGGCAGCCCGGCTCCGAGATACTGCATCCCGTGGCCGTGGTGATCGTCGGGGGGCTGCTGACCTCGACGCTGCTGGATATCTTCGTGACGCCGGCGCTGTTTTTGAAGTGGGGCGGGGCCGCCTCCCATCGCTATTTGGAAAGAACAAAAAATGAAACCGAACTTTAAAGGAGACATCATGAAACATCTGATCACGATCCTCATCTCGACACTTTTTGCCGCGAACGTCTTCGCCCACGAGGGCCACGATCACGACGCCCCGGTGTCGGTGAAGCCCGTGAAGGGCGGCATCGTACGTTCATTGGAGGAGCTGAACGTCGAGGTCGTCACCAAAGGCAAAGACGTGACGATCTATATGTTCGATCACGATATGAAACCGCGTAAAACCGAGGGCCTGAAAGTGACCGCCGAAGCCGAGCTTCCGCGCAAGAAAGGCAAGTCGGTCTTGGTCTTGAAAGACAACGGCGATCACTACACGACCGTCTACGATGCGAAAAACGCCCATCGCTATGACCTGAAGCTCAAGATCTTCGATCCGAAGGTCGGTCACGACGACGACCTTAAGTTTACCATTGAACCGCGACGTAACTAAGGGGGACGGATGATCCGCATGATGTTTTTCCTGATCTTTATCACCCTGACTTCCCCTGCGCGCGCGCAAGTGGCGGTGGATTCGACGAACCTGCGTACACTCGTCGAAGCGGGCAATACGAATCTGCAGGCCAAGCGTCTGGAGGTCGAAGCCAGCGAAACCCGTCGCGGCAGTCTGCTCCGGAGCTTTCTGCCGGAAGTGACGGCGGGCGTGGGGGGCGAGCACTTCAAAAAAGGCCGCGAAGAGGTGAAGACCCAACCCGAGTACGGAGTCGAAGCGCGCGTGAATCTGTGGAACGGGGGCCGTGATGCCCTGACTTCGGATATTCGCGATCTGGCCGCCGAAGGCGAGAAGGCTTCGCTCCGTCGGGTCACCGCCGAAAGACTGTCCGAAGCTTACTCTGGCTATTGGCGAGCGCTTTATCTGCGCGACTGGATCGAAACGCTGAAAAAGGCGCGGGCGCTGAACGACGAAAGTTTGAAGGCCGCGGATCGGCGCATCGCGAGCGGGGTCGCGACCCGTATCGACCGCTTGGAGTTCGAGATGCAATCCGCCGAAATCGGGCGTCAGCTTCGGCAGGCAGAGCTGGAATTCGAGGTGGCGCGCGACGACTTGGCGTTGATCTTGGGAACGCGCGAGGCGCTCGTCATCAACGAAAAATTGGCCCATGCCCACGACTACGAAAAGGAACTCGCGCACGACGAAAGCGCGATGGATTACTGGACCGCCGACACGCGGATCGCGGCCGATCGCTTGTCCGTGGAAAGTCGCCGGGATGCGCGCGGCTTCTGGCCGCGGGTCGAAGCGGTGGCGGGCTACTGGCAGTTGACCCAGCTCGAAGAGGATCCGCCGGACGCCGCCGATCGCACCGAGGCCTACGTGGGACTGAAAGTCCGCATGAACTTGTCGGCGGGTTTCGAAGAGCAGCGCGAGGCGCGCGCGAAAAGGCTTGAGGCCGAAGGGCTGAAGCTGCGTTCGGATAAGGATCGCCGGGCGATGGCGCTTCACATGCGCACGGAAATGCGCGAACTCAAGCGGCTGCACGATCAGGTTCACGATTTCGAAGAGAACATCGGTCGGGCCGAGACCTATCACCGGATGACACTCAGTGAATACGGTCGGGGCGTGAAGAATAGCCCCGATGTTCTCGGAGCCAATCTGAAATTGCTCGAGGCGCGGCAAAAGCGCCTGGAAAGCATCCGCGACTTCCAAATCGCGAAGTCGCATGTGAAGGCAAAGCTGGGGCGCTAGGTGCCCTGGCTCACTCCACCAGCTGGGGCGCTAGCGCCCCTCAGCCTCTATTTCGTGAGTTCAGTGTACAGGGCGCGGACTTCGGCTTCGAAAGCGGCCTGGTCGGCGCTGGCTTCCGCTGCGGGTTCGCGCAGGATGTCTTTCAAACGGCCCGCGCCTTCGAAGACCAGGGTTTGCGCGAGGGCTTTGTACACGCGACCATCCAGGGTGACTTCGCGGATGTTCTGACCCACGTTCCAACCTTGTTCGGTTTTGCGCCAAGATTCGCTGACGGTGCTGATCATTTGCGGGAAGAACTCGCCGCTGGCGGGATCGACGAGGCCGATGACGCTGAAGTACTTCACGTCGCGGTCGACGTTCGTGTCAAAGCTCGTTCCCGAAGCGAAGTAGTAGTTCACGTACTGTTGGAAATCCGCGCGCTGTCCTTTTTGCGGAGCCGCAATAAGGATCGTGTTGATCTGTTGTTGCAGGGCGGGCTCGCTTGCGTGAGCGCTCACGGACAGGGTGATTGCGGCGACGGACAGGGACCATGAAAGCAGGCTTTTCAGTGACATTGTTTCCTCCAAGAGCTTTGGGCGTTAGTCGACCGATCCGGGACGGGCAACCGCCGCCTGTAAGAATTCCTTGATAAATCGTCCTTCGCGCTTTCCTTCATAAGCAAAACTGATTAAGCGGATAGGGATGTCCGTTTGTCCCCTGTGCCAGGCTCCGAGTATTGCCTTTTTTGACGACACTCGCGGTCGCGTTTTCGATCGCTGTACCGAGGCGGAATGCGCCACGGTTCATGTGCGGCCAGAGTGTTGGTTGACCGAGCCCGACGAGGCCTCGCGCTACGATCAGCACGACAACGATCTGGAGCAGCCCGGCTACCTGAACTATTTGGCGCCACTGCTCGAGGCGATCCGTGCGGCGGCTTATCCGCGCATGACCCGTGCGCTCGATTTCGGCTGCGGACCCACGAAAAGCATCGCGACGCTTCTGCGGGCCGAGCACGACTGGCGGGTGTACGACAAATACTTCGCGGCGGATGAAGGGGTATGGCGGGAAGATTTCGATCTGATCGCCGCGAGCGAAGTCTTGGAACATCTGCGCGAACCGGAAAAGGAGCTGCGGCGTCTGCTCGCGCGGCTGCGCCCCGGGGGTTCGCTTTTTATCATGACTCAGCTGTACGAGGACGGGATCAACTTCGCGCGCTGGCATTACCAGCGCGATCCCACGCATTTGGTTTTTTTCACGAAGAGTGGGCTGACGCGTTTCATGGGGCGCGCCGGCCTACGGCTCGAGCGGACGGGCCGTCACGTTTTGCATTTTAAACGAAAAGACTAATCGCGACCGTCGCCATCGGCGGGGGCTTTGGGGCCACCGTCGATCGATTTGCGGCCCCCGTCAACGGGCGGACGAGCCCCCGTGGCGGGAGTGTTCACCTTTTCGATGAAGGCGAGTTTGTCTTCCAGATAATGGGTCCAGCACTTGCGTGCGGAATCGCAGTTGGTTTCACGCATTCCGCAGACCAGATACAAATCCGAATGCCAACGCTCGCCTTTGATGTCGCATTCGATGGTGCCGCGGCAAAGGCGTTTCACCTTGGGGCCCTCGTCTTGGCCGACGAAATTCAAAACTTCCGGAGCGAGGTTTTCGGGACGCACGGATTCGGGACCCGCTTTCCAGCGGCAGTCGCGCTCTTTCGTTGAACGAAGCGCCTCGAGTCCTTTTTGGATTCCCTGCGGGGTTGAGCCCACGAGGTGAGTCATCTGCGCGGTCGCGCTCAGGCTCAGCAGAAGACAAACTCCGAAGGTCACGATGGATTTGATCATAGTCCTCATTTTATATTATACCCGAAATTCAGGGGCGGCTAGGCGACTGGACTTTTGTCAGGACGTGAACTCAGTAGGCCATCCAGCAGCGCGTTCCGGACTGGGTTTGATTGTCCAGGGTGACGCTGGCGCCTTCGGCGGCGCGGTTCGCGAAGAACAAACCCGAAACCGAAAGAGGCCGCGCGGCCCCGGCCGAAGAGTCGAGAATCTTCAGGATCCCTTTGCCGTAGGCATCCGGGACATCGCCCAGATGGGGGGATGGCGTATTGTCGACCATCCCCACATTGGTGACGCCGTCTTCGGGTTCCCCTTCTTCGAAGAGCTCACTGAACAAACCGGTTCCCGATGACGTCGTCGACGAAACCCCTTCGGGGAGTGTGCTGTTCCGCAGGCGCGCCTCACCCACGCGATTGTGGCCCCGACTCCAGGTACAGAGGACTTCGGCGACGAGGCCCCGTTCGAGGTGCCGATTCACGTCGAGTGCGGCGTACTGGAACAGTCGTCCCGACTCGACGAAACTGTCGCTCGCTTTCGCGCGGTACTCGAGATCGCTGGCGCGTACGGGTTCCGGCACGGGAAGTGTTTGGCAGTCGCGTACGGTGCGGCTCATGCCGCCGTCTTTATCGACGACGATGACTTGTTTGGCGGTGACGGTGGTCGCGGTCGAAGATTTACATTCGTCACCCAAATCGGCGAGCACGTAGGTGCCGGGTTTCCCGTCGTAACCACCGCCGTTTCCGCCGCCGCTGCCTTTCCCCTGAACGTTCAGACCGTCGGCGATATTGAAGGACTCGCCGCAATTTTGAAATGCGAGCGGCACGATCATGAGCATCAGCAGAATGATGAAGTGCGGACGACGGAGCATCATGGAGTTCATTCCTCGTCTTTCCATTTTAGCGAAAAGCTTGGCGATTTCCCAGTTGGTGTCTCAGGTTGGGGCGATGTTCGCGCCGAGGTCCGAGTAGGGCCGTACCCGATAGCGCGTCTGCGGTCCGCCGCCGCGTTTTTCCAGAATCAGGGGATTGAGCGTGGGATCCAGGAAGCGGGTCGCCACGCTCTTCGCGCAGCCTAAAAGCTCCTGCGTCTCTTGGCGAGACCAGTAGTGTTCGGGCCCGGGGGCGGCCAGCTCCATGCGGTACTGATAGATTTGCATCTCGGTGACGGGCAAGACGGGCTCGCGGACGCGCAGACGATAGTGGTCGCCCCAATTCAGGCGAAAGCGCGTGCCGCGCGCATCGATGCGGAAGTTGAATTGGTGCTTCGTCAGCCACGCGCGGGTCGCGTGCAACGATTGGTGAACGCGATTCGGAGAGTGATCGGGATCGAAGAACTCTTCCGGGTGCAGCAGTCCAAAAATCTCGGCGACCCGGAACGGATGATAAAAGTCGCGCAGGAAAAGTTGCAACGTTCGGTGCGGTAGACTTCCCAGGTCGGGAACGTCGATCATCGGATCGAAGTCCGTCAGCTTCGCGGTCGAGCCGGGAATCTGCGCCCAAGCTTCCGCCGTCCGCGGCGCGCCGAACTCGTGAAGTCGGCGCCGGTAAGAGCGGTGGGGCGTGCCGAAGTAAAGATAACGGAAGCGTTCCTCGTCGAAGCGGGTGCGCAAGAGATGAAAGTCGATATCGCGTAAGCTTTCGAAATGTCCCGTGCCTTCGACTTCGCTGCGGAGGTGCAAGAGTTCCCCGGCGTCGCGATCTTTCAGTGCGCGCAAGATCCCGCGCCATTTGCGGATGTAAAGCTGATCCCACGCCTTTTCGTCGGCGTGAAGGTCGGCGGCGGCGTTCAGCTGCGCTTCGCCGGCTTTCAATTCCCCGCTCAGCAGATGCACTTGCGACAAAAGCTCTAAGGCGTTCGCTTGAAGACGACGTGCCCCTTGGGTGGCCAGCTCATTGGCGAACTCTTGCAAGGGACCTGCGAGGTTCGCGATGTCGCCGACTGCGATGCGCGCGGCGAAGTCGTTGATCAAGATGATCTGACGCAAGTAAGGATCGAGATCGGCTTGAGAGAGGCTGGACTGCAGCACCCCGAGCGCTTCGTCGTACTTCCACTGACTGACGAGGCAAAACGAAACGTAAAGCCCCCACTGCGGAATGCTCTTGCGGGTGGCTTCGGGAAGACCGCGCAGAATCTCGAGGGCTTCGCGGTTGGCGCCGAGACGCTGCAAAGCCACGGCGTACTCGGCCAGTTCAGCGGGAGTCGCGGGCGCATCGGTGGGCGATTCGTGGCGCACGAGGGGAAAAAGCGCGCGCGCGGCCTGCGCCGGGATCTGGGCGCGTCGACAGAGGTTCGCGAAGTGGACGAGTTCGGAACGCGGCAAAGATTTCCAGCGAATCGCCATCAGCGCTTGACGGGCGCGACGGGTTTCCCCCGCGCGGATCGTTTGGTCGATGCTTGAAAGCTCCGCATTCATGAAAATCATTGTCCTTCGAAAAGCGACCGGAGTGAAGTCGCCTTCACTCCGGTCGGGGTCGGTGGGATTGTCGTTGTCGGTTGTGGGTTCAAATCAGTAGGGCGCAGACAGTTCTTCGTTCAGGACGATGAAGTTCTTGATCGCCTGGCGAAGTTGATCGCGTTTTTTGCCGCAAAGGTCCTGGACCCAGGTACAGCCACTGGTTTGCGTCCCCAAGTCCATCGAGCTGCCTTTGGTTTCCAGGCGGGCGTAGGGGCCGCTTGCGATCATCGTGCAGGCCAGATCAGCGCGGATACTCTTCGGGTCTTGTTCACAAAGTTTCGCATTCGAGAGCGCTTGGACAAATTGCAGGCGCAGTCTTTCGGGCAAGTTCGCTTTCGCCGTTCCACGCGTCGCCGTCGCGGCCTTCAGGTCCACCAGATATTCGCCATGTCGACCGTCGAAACGAACTTTCAATGTTGGTGCGGAGAGAATGGCGAGCACGGGAACCTCGCCCGCGGACGGGGCGATGATGAAGTCGTCGACGACGGGTTTCAAAGAGGCTTCGTTATTGGTCTCGTCAGCGAGGGAGGTGGTTTGCAGGTTCGTGCCGCAGTTTTGGAAGAAGAGTGCCGTAGTCACGAGTCCTAGAGTGCAGATGAGTTTCTTCATTTTGTTCTCCTTTGATGAATTCAGTTTGCCGTGACGGGGAGGGGATTCGAACTTAGAAACCCGTGTCGATCCACTGCTTAAGTCCGCGTTCGCGCGTCGGCGTGCTTCACCCTGAGACAAAAAAAGGACGGAAAGCACCGCCCGGCCCTCGAATCACGAGGGGCGATGCTTTCCGTAAAGGTGGGATGCCGGTTCCCGGTGCCGCGAGGACCGCGGGCGGCGGGTTCCGGGGTGGGATTAGTTCGGTCTGTTCCGTTCGTCGAGGGCCTGTAAACTTTCATCCGGATGGTGCGAGAAGTACTTCGCGGGAATCCGCGCTGAACTTCGTGAGCTTTCGCCGGTGAGTGTGGTTTGTGAATCGCGCTGGGTCGCCGCGCGAAGGGCATCGAGGTGAGCGCCGCTGCGGGTGCGTCCCTCGAGATGGGCGAAGATCCGTCCCGTACCGAGCACGCGATCGATGACGCGTTCGACGGGTGGGGGCGTGCGGTGCTCGCTCATGATGAGCGCGGCCGCCGCGGTGACGAAGGCGGTGGCCTGCGAGGTGCCGGTCATGCGGCCGGTACGTCCCTCGGGAAGATCCGACAGAACCTGCGCGCCCGGTGCGGTCACATCAACGCTGTGACGACCGAAGTTCGAGGACGGAACGGCGCCCAGGCGATCGTCGGTAGCGCCGACGGACAGAATATTGGGCGTACCGTAGCTTGCGGGGTAGAATGGCGCGTCGTCCGAGTCGAGACCTTCGTTCCCGGCCGCCGCGACCAGGAGGATGTTGCGACGAGCGGCTTCGACGAGCAGGGCTTCTTCTTCCGCGCTGGGGACCGCGCCGCCGCCCGAATAGTTGATGATGTCGGCGCCGCGATCGATGGCGTAGCGGAAGGCTTCGAGGCTCGCGCGCATCGTGCGTCCGGCGGGGACTCCGGGATCGAAGTATTTCAGGATCATCAGGCGGATGGGGCGTCCCTCGATGCCGAGGGCTTCCCGTAACCGCAGCTCGCGGCGGACGATGCCCGCGACGTGGGTGCCGTGACCGTGGCGGTCGTCGATGCGGTGGTTGTCGCCGATAAAATTGTAACCGTGGACGTCGTCGATCAGTCCGTTTCCGTCGTTGTCGATGCCGTCGGCGGTTTCGAAAGGATTGGTCCAAAGGAGATCGCGGAAGGCTTCTTGGTCGATGCCGGTATCGATGATGGCGATGACGACGGGGCGCGGAGGTTCGCCTCCCCCAAAGGCCGCCCGCGCGTCTTTCTTTTCCGGCGGCGCGGGCGGTTGGGCTTTCTCTCCTCGAGGTAGGTTGTGGATCGGGAGGTCCCCGGATCCGAACATCATCCAAGTGAGGAGTCCCCCGGTTCCCAGAACCAGCGCGGCCTGACGTAGTCTTCGGTACAGAAGCGCGCGGGTATCGGGGACGGGAGCAAGGATGCGTTTTTGCGGAATGGATCTCATAGGGACCTCCCGGTGTTTCATTATTCCGAAGCCAGCCGAGTTTTCGGGCGGGCGACGGGTGCGAATTGATGCGATTGCGGATTCGGTTCGCGGCGTTCGGATTCCACGCTCCCCAAGAGGGGATGGAACCGGCGGCGCAGGATCTGGTCTTGGCTGATGCGGCGGCTTTCGGTCAGCAGCAGCTCGTTCGTTTCGGTGCGGAGATAGTCGTTCTCGATCTGCAGGATCAGCTGTTCCGTCGTAGGGCACTGTCGTATGACCCTGGATCTTTCGGTTAAAACGGCCGCGGGCCCGTTTGGCGGGCCCGCGTGATGGTCGTAGTCATATCTTTCCGCGCATTCGTTCTGCCCGCTCACCGTCCGCACCCGATCGGCGCGACGGTCGTAGCCGATGAAGACCGGGTTCCCCCCGTCGCGCGACTCTTGGGTCATATTGTCCTCGGTGTCGTAGGCGTAGGTCGCGATTTCGGAGGTGATCTTGAGCGCGCTCTCGTTCACCGCCACCAGACGGGCTCCGTCGTAACGGAACTCGAGCGTCGGCGCCTTCGGCGTCGAAAGCCGCGTGAGTTTGTCCTTATTAAAGGTCAGATCCATGAGTTCCCCGCGGACCTGGGCGCGCAGGCTGCGCACGCCCCCGACGCGGCGGTCATCGAGTCGCCGATAGACGGTGGCGCCGTCTTCGGTGGTCTCGGTGAGTTGTCCGTATTTGTCGAAGCGGTAACGGCGCTGTTCGCTCTCGACTCGGAAACCGTTGGCGTCGCGTTCGAGGCGGGCCGGGTTGCCGTCATCGTCACTGGCGACGTAAGTTTTGGGCCCGTTCGCGAGGGCCGTGGTTTTGACGGGCTCGAAGCGCGTGATGCGGTCGCAGTCGCGCAGCTCGAAACGGTCGCCGCGACCGGGACGGATTTCGCGATCCAGTTCCGAACACCAACCCGCACCGAAGACTCCGGTGATATTGCGGCGGCTGGAGTAGTCGAGCGCGAGGCGCTGCAGACGTTCCGGACTGGGTTGGGTTTGGTAGGAGCCATCCTTGAGATTCACGAAGCCCGACGATCCTTCGGCGAGCGCTGTTCCGAGAAGGAACAAGAGCGCTTGAGTTTTCATACTCGAGGTGAATTGCAACCGCGAGGCCAGCGCGGCGAGCGCGTGACGCGTTCGCCGCGAGGGACGCGGGTGTCACTCGGGATTTTGTGACAGACACGAGAATCTTTGGAACAGGGGTGTTCGGAATTTTCCGACAGGGTGAAAGGCTTCGACGGCGGTGTCGAAGTTTTTCGGGCGCCGTCTCAGCGGGAGATGCCGGGTGGAGCGTGGTTGGGGGTAGGGGTTTTGATCGGGGTGGGAATGGGATTGGGATTGGGATTGGGATTGGGGGGGCGGACTTAGATTGAGGTTAACGATCAGGAGCCAGGGGTGAGCGACCAAGAATCAAAATCAGAACGGATTCAAAAAAACATAAGAATGAAAATTCAGACTTCGATCTTGAATTGGGTGTCCGCGACCAACCCGATCCGACGAAGGAATGCAAACACTGGATATCCAGTGTGCCGGAGGGAGGAGATGAATTCGGGGAATTGACGCCGTGATCAAACAAAAATTCATTTGACCGAATTTTCGAAGCACGAGGATCGCCATAACGAAGACAACTCTCTTCGACTCAAAAATTTCCGATTCTTCCGCAGAAAACGGCACGACGGCTTCACGGTTCGCTTTAGAAGGGGCCTAGATCACCCTTCTCCTTGGAGCGAAAACGACGTCGGGAAAAGCCATGTTAAACAAACCCATGACGAATCAAGAGCTGCACCTCAAAACCAAGTCTGTCGCGAAAACTTATCTGCAGATCGAAGCGGATCTGGTCACGCTCCTCATTGAGATGGATCGACGGCGGGCCTTCCGTGAACTCGGGTACGCGAGTCTCTTTCAATACTGCGTCCTCGAACTCAAACTCTCTGAAGCGGTGACCTCGGCCTTCATCACGGTTTCACGCAAGGCCGCGGTCGTTCCCGATTTGATGGAGGCCCTCGAAACGCAAACGCTCACCGTATCGAAAGCCGCGAAGATCACCTCCGCACTGGATATCCAGCACGTCGAAGAAACCAAACAAGTCATCGAGTTCGCGTCCCAGCACTCCACCGCCGAAACCGAAAGATGGCTCCGCGAGAAAAAGGGGATCGACACCCTCCATACGCTGAAGCTCGACTCCGCGACGATGGGAAAACTCAAGAAAGCACGCAATCTCATCAAACGCGATCTCACGCTCGAAGAAACCCTCGGCCTCGTGCTTGATGAGTATATTCAAAAACACGACCCGCTGGAAAAAGCGAAACGCAGCTTGAATCGGAAAAGCTCGCCCGGGAAGTCTTCCTTGCAGAAGGACGAAACTCCAAAACTCAAATCGGAACCTTCGTCACGGTCCACGCGCCGGCCCCTTCCCGCCGCGATCAAACACATCGTGATCCACCGGGACCAAAACCGCTGCACGCACCAGATCCGCCAAGGGATCCGCTGCGAGAATACGAAATTTCTAGAGATTCATCATCGGAGACCGGTCCATGCCGGAGGTACGAACGCGCCACAAAATCTCGAGATTCTGTGCGCCGCCCATCACCGACTTAGACATTGAGGCCTAAAACCACACCGCGCGAATTAAACCGCGGTTTTCACGGCGGCCAGACCCGCGATGGTGAAACGGTCGCGTCCTGCGGACTTCGAATCGTACAGGGCCTTATCGGCGCGTTTGAGCCAATCGCTGGGAGACTCGTCCGTCAACCACTGCGCAATGCCCATCGAGACGGTGAAACGCAGGGTGTGCTCATTGATGACGAGCGCGTCTTTGCGGATCTTCGCCAGGCACAGCTCGGCGCGTTTGACGGCTTCGTGAACCGAGGTTTCGCTCATGACGACCACGAACTCCTCACCGCCGATGCGGGCGACGAAATCGGTGTCGCGGTTGAACTGCGATTGGAGCATCTTCACGCATTCGACCAGAACCACGTCACCCACGGCATGACCGTAAGAGTCGTTGATCTTCTTGAAGTGATCGATATCGATGGCGATCATGGACGCGGGCTTCTTCGAGATCTCGATCAAACCACGCAGCTGCTTCATGTGCTCATCAAAAGCCTTGCGGTTCATGGCCTTGGTCAGGTGATCCACGTTCACCGAGGCCGAAACGTCGGTCAGTTGCTTTTTCACCGTGTCCAGGTTCTTCTTCACGTTTTCCATCCGGCGCGAGCGGCGGCTGTCTTTACGTGACTGGTATTCGACGTAGCTGTTGATGAACTCGCGGGCCTGCGCTTTCAAACTGTCGATGGAGTTCGCCTCGACCGCTTCTTTCAGGTTTTCCAAGCCCAAACGCAGATCGCGGTCTTCTTTTTTCTCGTCGCCGAAGTCTTCGGCCAGCTGATCCACGAAACCCCAGATGATACCGCGGAAATCCTCGAAGGTCTTTTGGACGTAGGCGCTTTCCTCGATGCGGTAAGAGGCGAAGAACTGACGGATGCGGAACAGCACCTTCTCCAGCTCGACGTCGTCGGCGGCGAGCAGCTCTTTCGAAAAACCGTCGAGCGTTTCGCGCACCTTGCGCACGGGCTGCGAATCGAATTCGATCAGGTGTTTGGAGTAGTTATCGATGAAGAACAAGATCGTGGCGCGGTCCTCGGAGATTTGGGGCGCGCTGCCGCCGGATTTCTCGGACCAGTCCATGTCGAACTGGGCGATCAATTTTTGCATCCACTTTTTCAAGAGGTAACTCCTGTCGATCGGGGGACCCCCAAGGTCCACAGGAGTTATCGGTCGATCCGCCCCCGCCGACAACGGCCGAAGGTCCGGTCTCGCGTTTTAAGCGAGCTCTTGAATGTCTCGCCTCAGGCGAGCTCCTGAATCAGATCCCGCCGGCCCACGATCCAGAGCAGATCACCCTCTTCCAGGGCGATGGTCGAGTCGGGGTTCAGAATCCGCGAACCCGCGCGCTCCATGCCCACGATCAAGCCGTGAGTCGCCTCACGCAAGCCCGAGTCGCGAATGGATTTCTTCAAGAACGGCGAGTCCGACCCCAGCTTCAGCGGAGCCAACCCGATGTTCTCTTCGGCGTGGGATTCGGGCAAAACGAACTCCAGATCGCCGCGCGCGCGTTCGATCTGCTCTTCGGTCCCGATCATGTAAAGCGTGTCGCCGGGAAGAAGCAATTCGTCGCGACCGGGAGTCATGATCTGACGCGAGCCCCGATCGATCAATGCGACCATGACGCCATAAGCTTCGCGCAGATTCGCCTCGAGCAGCGTATGCGCGGCCCATTTGGAATCCGGACTGACCTGTACTTTTTTGAGCTGCGCGTCCCAAGGGGTCAGGTGCATAAGCGGTTTCGCGGCGGGTCCGGGCTCTCCGTGCGGCCCCTCGGCCAACAGATTCTCGAGGAAGCGGCCTTCGAAGCGACGGTACGCGGGCTCGAGCCAACGACGACCGAAGAAGAGCGCCAAGAAAACCATCGTGATCAAGATCAGCGACACGAGCGAGTCGGTGATGAAGGTCCCGAAGATGAAGAAGACCAAGACGAGGCTCAAAAACGCGCGGGCGATTAGGACGCCGAAGAAGACGGCACGCATATCCGTGCCTTCCAGGTCGCGGCGCACGCGGGCGCGCGAGTGCATGATGCCCCACAGGAAGGGCGCGACGAGGAGCAAGGTTCCGAACGCGTAGATGTAGGGACGCACGACGGGCGGGAAAAGGTCTTCCGTCCACGGCACGACCCAGTTGCGGATTCCGTAGATCGACGCGATGACGAGCACCATGTTGATGAGCGGCGCGAAACCGAAAGCCTGGAAGATCAGCGATTTCAGATCCGAACCCGAGGCCGTATTGACGGCCTGACGGTAATCCGAGATGCGCTCGCGCAGACGATCGCTCATCCGGTTCTCGAGCCAGGTGGCGATCGGTCCCGACCAGATCATCAGGTAGGGCGTCGTGAAGGTGGTGATGACCGAAACGGCGACCGTGATGGGATACAGGAAGGGGCTCGTGAGTTTCAGCGTCACGCCCAGCGTGGCGATGATGAAACCGAATTCCCCGATCTGCGCCATGGACAGTCCCGCACGCATCGAGTCCCGGGGGGTCAGGCCCGAAACGACCGCGCCGAGCGCCGTCGAGAAGCCTTTTCCGATGATGGTGATCGCGATGATGATCAGGATCGAAGCCCAGTATTCGACAAGGTAGCGCGGCTCGAGCAGCATCCCCACCGAGACGAAGAAGACCGCGGAGAAAAGATTTTTAACCGGCTGCAGGAGGAGTTCGATGCGGTGGGCTTCTTTGGTGCCGCCGATGATCGAGCCCATCAGGAAGGCGCCGAGGGCGGGAGAGAATCCGGATTTGGTCGCGAGGACCACGAGAACAAGGCAAAGACCGATGCTGAGGATGGTGAGGGTCTCGTCGGTCATCTCTTTCTTCAGGCGTTTGAACACCTGGGGGACCATGTAGACGCCGATAGTGAAAGTCAGGATCAGGAAGAAGAGCAGGAAGGGAATGACGCTAAGCCAGCCGAGTCCGAGTTCGCCACTTGAAGCTCCGATCGCCGAGAAGGCGACGAGCAGCAAGATGGCAAATAAATCCTCGAAGACGAGGACCCCGAAGACGAACTGCGCGAAGGCTTTGGACTTCAGGTTCAGTTCGTCAAAGGCCCGCACGATGATCGACGTCGAAGACATCGCGAGGATTCCGCCCAGGAAGATCGAGTCCCAGTGGCTCCAGCCGAGTCCGCGTCCCGTGAGGTATCCGAGCCCCATCATGAAGACGATCTCGACGGTCGCCGTCATCCCGGCGCTTTTTCCGTACTGCGCGAGCTTCGAGTAGCTGAACTCGAGACCCAGACCGAACAGCAGGAAGATCACCCCGATTTCCGCCCAAACTTGGATGGACTGGGGGTCTTGGATGTCCGGGAATATCGAAACGGAACTGCCGACCAGGACCCCGGCGAGCAGGTATCCCAGAACGAGAGGCTGTTTGAGTTTTTGGAAAATGACGGTGACGATGGCGGCGGTGATCAGGATCAACGCCAAATCCGAAATTAAATCAGGCAAATGGGTCATAGGACATCTTTGCCAATGATCGGCGCCTTCGGCAAACCTTAACCCATAGCTGAAAAACGAATTCCAGACCTGAATAAAAATTCCGAAATTTTCCGCACGAAAATTCCGAAACTGGAGTTAAGATTTTTAGATGGGCTTTGGCAAGGGGAGGGCCGCGAGTTGAGTCAAGACACCAAATCACCAGAAAATCTGTATCTGATCGGCAGCTTGCTCTTGTTCGTCCTGTTGCCTTTCCAGAACTGTACGTACTCTCCCGTCAGCGTCCAATTCACGTCCGCGATCGCGGGTGAGGACCCGGGGTTTCGTTGTGAGACGAAAAAAAGACGGACGCCCTCGATGGACGTCCACTCGGTCGAGGGTGTTCATCCCCTCGATTTCATCGATTAGCTTAGCGCTTAAGCACTAAACAGAACCGAAGCCGTGCTCCAGATCGTCGCCAGCGCGAATCCGTGCAGGACGAGCGAATTCCAAGAGAAGTAGGAGCGGACATGGGCTTTCTTCATAAATCCTCCGTGTGTTCATCCCAATTCAAGAGCAAGTTCCAGGCCGGGCCCCGCGCCAATCCAGCACGGGTGCAGGGCCCCTTCGCGTCCACGAAGCGGGGGAAAACGCCGTGACGCTCTGCCTAAGTCACCAAACCGGCTCATGAATCGCGGGAAAGTGGCGTCGGTTTGACGTCTGTGTAAATGATGAACGAGTTGTGAAAGCGTCGCGAATTGAGATAGGCTCAGCCCCACATGAAGCTGAAGCGCCGTATCTTGAAGTCTCCGTTTAAAGTCAGTGAACGCCTCCGCTTTCAACGATTCTCGCTCGTCGTGATCGTGGTGCTGGCGCTACTCCTTTTAGGCCCCTGGGGTCTTTACTTGAAGAGCTTCGACCCCGAGGACTACCAGGGGGCCCGTGCGCGGGGCCAGCTGCTCGAGAAGATCTTCAGCTTCAACTCTTCCGCCGTCGAGCCGGGGACCCGCAATCGCTTTTTGAGCGAGCATTTCCAATTGGAAGAGGGGACCGTCGCGGGCCTTCTGCCGGGAGCCGAAAAGCTCGTGCAGTTCCCGCCGGGCACCGAAGCCCTCGCGAATCCGCGCGCGCTCATTTCGTTTCACGGTTTTCAGGCGAACCGCCAAGAGATCTCGCCCGTCATCGAGGACGTCTCGACGCAAACGGGGATGCCCGTGTTTTTCAGTCGTGTGAATCATCACGGCGTTCAGGGGGATGATCTCGCGGGCCTGAGTTTGGACGACTACATGCAAGCCGTGATCGAAGCCGAGGTCACCGCGAAACAGCTGGCGCCCGAAGCCGCGGTGATTGGCGTTTCGACGGGCGCGCCGATGGCGATGCTGATGGCCGCGCGTTCGAAACTCAACGGCCGCGCGCCGGTGAAGACGTTGATCCTGGTTTCCCCGAACTTCGGTCTGCCGCGCTGGGACTGGAAGTTCATGATCGGCCCCCTCGGCACCGTGATCGCGCGCGTGGCGACCGGCGGGCATCACGAATGGAAACCGCTCAATGAAGAGCAGGCCAAGTTCTGGGTTCACCGCACGAGCGCGTTCGCGCTGCGCGCGATGGCCGAGATCGTGGACCTCGGCATGCGGGCGGGGAAAACCCGCGCCGATTGGCATGACGTCGACGTGCTGTGGGTGCGAAATCCCCAAGATGACGTGGTCGACGCCCGGAAGGCGGAAGCCTACCTGCGCGGTTTTCAATTTCGTCGTTTGGAGATCTTCGATCTGGCGGCGGACAATCATATCCTCGCGGGTCGGATCGTAAAGCCCGAGAACTCCGCCCGGTTGACCGAGCGGATCGTGCAGTTCCTCAAAGAATCAAAAACGGAATCGAACTAGTTCGTGGTGCAGGCGCGGTGCTGGGCATCGCCCTCGAGCGTTCCGTTGTTGCAGGTCCGCTGTTGGATGTTCGACGCCGCCTCGCAGGCCGCCGTCGAATTCTTCGTGTTGTCGCGATAAGCCTTCACCGAGTCGCCGTGCTTCACTGTCGTGTTCCAAGGCGTCTTGCAGTTCGCGGGCGTGTACGTGCACGTCTTGAACTTCCAAGCCGGATTGGTCAGCGCGCCGTCGATACATTGACGGGCGGTGCAGTTACACATCTGCGAGCCGTAAGCGGTGTCGGTGGTGCAGCCCTCGACGATCGCGAGATGCTCGTAAACTTCGCCCGCCACCCAAGGCGAAGCGCAGCTGCGGGTCGAGACCGAACACTTTTCGAACTTGTGCGTGTCTTTCGGTCCCTTCAGGACGCCGTTCGTGCACGAGAAGACCTTCTTATCGCAGGTCGAGCCGTTGTAAGCGGTCCGCACGTTGTAGCCGTCCACCGACTGTCCGTGGCCGAGCTCTTTCCCCCACGGCAGCATGCAAGGATTGCGATCTTGGAAGCAGTGCGGGCGATCATACGAGGTATCGCCGCCCAGAACGCCGTTCGTGCATTTGCGCGAAATCTTGTTGCCCGCGCAGTTCGTCGCGATCTCCACGCGGTAAGCGTCGACGGATTTTCCGTTACTGACGTTTTCGCCCCAAGGCGCGGAGCAGGCGCCGGGATCGCAAGAGTTCGCCGAGGGCGTCTCGACAATTTTACCGGCCGAACAAGTCCACTTGATCGTGGGCTTACCGCAGGTGCCGGGCTTCAGCGGGGTGCCGTCGCGATCGGTGGTGACGATGTGGCCACCTTCCGCCAGCTGCAGTCCCCAAGGCAGAACGCAGGTGGGCGTATCGGGGCAGGACGGCAGATTGCCCCGACCGCTCAGAACACCGCCCGTACAAGTGCGGGTCGAGGTTTTACAGGTGAAGTTCGCATCCAGGTAGTAGGCGCGCACCGACTTCCCCTCGGCCACGGGGTTTCCGCCCGGGAAAGGGGAGCCGCAATAGCCGCTCAAAACTTCGTTCGAGCAACTTTCAAAACGAAAGTTCCCGAAGACTTTGCCGCTCGAGCAAACGCGTTTCTGCGCGTGGCAGTACTCGTCGGGCGCGACGGTCGGGGTGCGGAAAGCCAAACGCCACTCGCCTTCGTTCAGATTGCGGGACGAATCGAGAGGATCGGCACAGGTATTGTCCGAAGAGAGGTTCCGGTTGATTTCATTGAAACCGAGGTCGTTTTCAAAGAGGCCATTGTTTTGGCAATTCTGAAACGACAGAGTGATCGCGAAGGCCGCGAGAACGGATGTAATGCTCGAAAAGTTCCAACTGAAGCCGTTGGTGATTTTAGACATGGTTCCCCACTCGTTGCCCCGTGAATTTCATTCTAGAAATGATCGGCTTTTATCGCCCGAAATTTCAGAGCGCTGTCTCAAAGCGGAGCGTGTTCTCAGTTCATTTTCAATTTGAGGCAGGGGGTGGGCCCAGGGGGACGAAAGCTTCGGAAAAGTTTAAGGATTCCCGAATGTCGAACCCCCAAATTTTGAGCCAATTGAAGCCGCAAGACGGTTGGGCGGAGGTCCTCGGTTTTACCGCGGACGGCGCCCTCAAAGACCTGCTGATGTCCTTCGGCGTCATCCCGGGCGTTCGCCTGAAATGCGTGGGCCACGTGCCCGGCTCCTCCAGTTTGATTCTGGATTTCGAATCCTGGCAGGGGGCGCTTCGTGAAGACGAGGCCGCGATCGTGAAAATCGCGAAAGTCCAAACCACGAAGGAGAACGCGTGAAGGTCCTTCTCGTCGGCGCACCCAACTGCGGAAAAACCACGCTCTTCAACTGGCTGACGGGCCTGTCCGCCAAAGCCGTGAACTATCCCGGCTCCACCGTCGAGATCAGTCGCGGTCCGCTCGCCGCTCACTGGAACAAAAGCAAAGAGGACGTCGGTCCCATCCAGATCGTCGACAGTCCCGGGGTCTTCGGTTTGGCCGCGCGTGAAGTGACCGCCGATGAAGAGGTCACGCGTCGCGCTTTGCGCGCGGAAAAGGCTGGCGCTTTGCGCGGGGACGCGACGGGCGACGCTCCGAATCTCGTCGTCGGCGTCGTCGACGCGACTCAGCTGGAGCGCCAACTCATCGTGCCCGAGCAGCTCGTCGCCATGGGCGTGCGGCCGCTTCTGGTCTTCACGATGACGGATCTGCTCGGCGAGGACGAACGTCGCCACTTGAAAGCCCGCTTCCCCGAAGCCTTGTGGATCGAAGGTCGCCTGGGCGGCGGCGTCGACACCTTGGCCGCGAAAATCATCGAGCTTCGTAAAACGCCGGCCCTCTCGGGACTACGCGATCTGCAGTGGACGGAAGCCGACTACGTGGCCGCGCAAAAACGCATCCGCGAAAAGCTCAGCCGCGCGCGCGTCGAAATTCCCAAAGCACGCAAGATCACCCAAGCGATCGATGCGCTTTTCCTGAATCCCTACCTCGCGCTGCCGCTGCTTTTCCTGGTGATGTCCGCGCTGTTCACGGCGGTTTTCGTATTGGCCGCGCCGGCGATGGATTTCGTCGACGGCGGCTTCGCTTCGCTCGCCGAGTGGACGCTCGCGCAGACGGGGGAAAATCTGTTCGGGCTTTTCTTGAGTGAAGGTCTGATCACGGGCTTCGGCGCGTTTCTGGTTTTCGTTCCGCAGATCGCGATTTTGTTCGTCGTGATTTCGTTTCTCGAAGCCAGCGGCTATCTGGCCCGCACGGTGATCCTGATGGATCGTCCGCTTTCGAAGTTCGGCCTCAGCGGCCGTTCCCTCGTCCCGGTGCTGGTCGGCTTCGCGTGCGCGGTCCCCGCGATCATGGCGACCCGCACGATCAGCTCAAAGCGCGATCGTTGGATCACGAACTTTGTGATTCCGCTCATGACCTGTTCGGCGCGTCTGCCGGTCTTCGCGCTGCTCATCGGCTTTTTGTTCGTCGATGCGCCCGCTTGGAAAAAGGGGATGGCGATGGCGGGGATGTACCTGCTTTCGCTCGTGGTGGGCGGAATCGCGGCCTTGATCCTGGACAAGATGCTTCCCCGCGGCCCGGTGAACCCGCTCGCGTTGGAACTTCCGCTCTACCGTTGGCCGCAGTGGCGTTTGATCGCGCGCCAAACTTGGTACCGTACGCGCGCGTTCATCGAAAACGCCGCGCCCGTGATCTTCGTTTTGACCGTCTTGATCTGGGCGGCGTCGCGTTTCCCGCGGCACGAGGGCGTCAGCGCCGAGCAGCAGCTCGAACTCAGCTACCTGGGGCAGATCGGGCAGTTCTTGGATCCGATCTTCCATCCGATGGGCGTCGACTGGCGGGTGGGCATCGCGCTCTTGTCGGCGTTCGCGGCGCGCGAGGTCTTCGTCGCGACGCTCGCGCTCGTGGTCAGCGGCAGCACCGAAACCGAAGAGGGCTCTTTGATCCAGACGCTCGCGAAAGTTCCCGACGCGGGCGGCGAGCCCATCTTGAACTTCGCTTCGGCCTGCGCGCTTTTGATTTTCTTCGTGATCGCGCTGCAATGCCTCAGCACCGTCGCGGTCGCCTTTCGTGAAAGCGGCTCGTGGAAGTTTGCCTTGGGGCAGCTCGTGGCCCTGAACGGCGTGGCCTATATTCTGGCCGTCGCCGTTTACCAGGTTCTGTCTTAAACGTTCAAGTAGCCCTCGGGTCCGGGAGTGTAGGCCTTCGTCATGTCGGGAGCCTTCAGCGCGGCGCCCGATTTGAGTTTCGCCACCAGATCCGGATTTGAAATGAGCGGACGTCCGAACGCGACCAGATCACCAAAACCTTCGTTCAGCTCTTTCTCGGCGCGTTCGCGGTCGTAACCTCCCGACAGAATATAAGTGCCTTGGAAGTTGTCGCGAATGAGTTTCTTCACTTCGGGGCTGACCGCCGGGGCGCCCATCGCCGAGTGATCGACGACGTGAACGTAGGCAAGTTTCAACTCCGAAAGACGTTTCGCGAGTTCGCCGAAAAAGGCGTCGACGCCCTCGAAAGCCGAGGTGCCGGCGTTCGTACCGTAAGGTGAAAGACGGATCGCCGTTTTGTTCGCGCCGATGGCCCGCGCGACGTCGGCCGCGACCTCCAGGACGAAACGCATCCGTTTTTCGGGCGTGCCGCCGTAGTCGTCCGTGCGTTCATTGGTCACGGGGCTAAGGAACTGCTCCAGCAGATAGCCGTTCGCGCCGTGCAGCTCGACGCCGTCGAAGCCCGCGCGGATCGCGTTCTTCGCGGCGGTGACGAATTCCTCGCGTGCGGCTTCAATATCCGCCAAGCTCATCTCTTGGGGCGTGCCGTAGTCTTGCATTTGTTTTTGATCCGTCCATACCTGACCCGCGAGTTTTTTGGCCGAGGGCGCGACGCCCTTCGCGCCGGGGGGCAGATTCAGCTCGTGAAAGACGCGTCCGGTGTGCATGAGCTGCACGAAGATGTGACCGCCTTCGGCGTGAACCGCATCGGTGACCTTTCGCCAACCCGCGACCTGCGCGTCGCTATAAAGACCCGGGATGCGCGAGTAACCCACGCCATTCGGCGAAGGGGAGGTGCCCTCGGTGACGATGAGTCCGACGGACGCGCGCTCGCGGTAGTATTCGACCATCATCTCATTGGGCACGTTGCCTTCGGCGCGTGAGCGGGTCATGGGCGCCATGACGACGCGGTTTTTCAGCTTCAACCCCGCGAGGTCGTACGAATCAAAAAGTGTTTTCATGTGGGGAAAGGTTCCTTTCCCGAAGAAGCTGGTCGCGTCTTGGCCAAGCGCAAGGTCGGGGCGGCTCGATATTTTTGAAGCTGCCACTTTCGTACGCAAATCAGCGATGCACGAGGCGGCAGGACTTCACCGGGGGCGCCAAACGTTCAAAAACCCGGGGCGCGAAGTTCTCCAGAAGCCGCATATGGGCGAAACCCGCGATTGGGGGATGGGTCTTCAGGAAGGCGTCGAAGGATTCGATCGCGTAGCCGTTGCGGCTCAGCCAGCTGTCGAGCACCAAAAGCACACGCGGGTTTTTCGCGCGATTGCTCTTCCGAAGCTCCAAGGTCAGGGCATCCCCTTCGCCAAGGTTTTCGGAAAGCTGCGGGGTGTACTTTCCGTCCTGGGCCAAACGCCAGCGCCGCAGATCCGCGAAAAGCTTCTCGGCTTCACGGAGCGTCGTCTCGAACATCATGACTTCGCCGGGGAAAGGGTAAAAGCCACGTACGTCCCCGCGGGTCAGCGCGCCTTCGCGGACGGGATCGTCGCGGCGGTAGCTACTGGAGTTGTACATCGCGACGACCGGCAGACGCGCTTTTCCCAAACGCCGCGCTTCCTCTTCGCCCCAGGCCCGCAACGACTCGGCGAGCGCGGTCCCCAGCGGACGACGACCGTCTTTCAGCGTCAGTTTATAATCTTCGAAGCCGGCCATCTCGGCCAGGACTTCGCCGCTTTGGCGCGCGGTTTTCGCGATCAGGCTTTCGGTCGTGCGGATGAAACGCTCAAGTCCGTCATCCAGACGCGCGGCGCGGGCGGCGACCGTTTGCTGACGGCTTTGATCGTAGAATTCGGCGTTGCGGAATTTGAAATCGCGGTCGAGCGTCACGGTGCTGAGGTCGAAATTCGAACGACTATCGACGACCTCGGTGCCTTGCACTTGAAAGCGCGCAAGCTCATGGTCATGGGCCGCGAACACGACCGGAAGGTTTGGCCCCGCGCGACCTTCCCGATACGTCCCGAGGCGCCGCACGCGCTCGGCGACCTCGCGGTGACCGTCGTGTTGAAAGAAAACGAGCGAGTGCACGCCGTCGCGGGCGGCACGGTCCCAGACCTCCGCGAGCGCGCGGTCGGTGTCGAGCATGCGGTTCACGATGGGATGAACCGGATCGTTCACCCAGTTCGATTTCACGAAGAAGTTCTCAAGGCCCAGGGCGGCGATCCGGAGCGTTTTTCCGTGGGCGCGCAGATCGAAGTGGGGCTCGGTCAGCTGACGGACCGAATCGCCGAACTCCATGTTGGCGCCCAGGACTTTGACGCCGACCTGGTGCAGACGGGCGAGCTGTCGCTGAACGAGCTCGTTCCCGCGTTTGTTGTCGGACCAATCGAAGGCATCGTGGTTTCCCAGCACGAACAGCACGGGCGCTTGACGTCGCAGATGCTCGAGCGCCTTGATGCCCAGCCAACCGTCCTCGTTGGTCCAGGCGCTCAGTCCCGAGTAGTCGCCGTTCACCAGAATGACGGCTTGGCCTTGGGGATTTTGCGCGCGGAATTCGCGGATCGACTCACCGACCGTGCGCAGGAAGTTCGGCAAGCGGTCGTAGGCCGAGTGCGCGTCCGAGAACTCGACAACCAACGTCTGCCCGTGCGCGCGCGCGACCATCAGGCCCATGAGCAGCATCAGCAGCGCCGGTAAAAGAGGGGCCAGGACGCGTAACTTCACTCGAGATCCGGATCCTTCGCCAAGAGGGTAAAGTCGAAAGCTCCCCAATTGGCGCGCTCGTTGATTTTCGGCCACAGGACAAGTTGGGGATCAAGTTTGCGGCTCAGAAAGATTTGCGGCGCGGAAGGGCTCGGCAATTTTTTGCCGCGCGCGCAGATGCCGTTCCAGCTTTGCACTTCACGTGCGTGCTCTTCGCCCCAAAAGCGTGTCATCCGGTGATCGTCGGGATCTTGCAGATTGATCGAGCGGGTCGTGACGCCGAGTTTGCGCAGACGTTCGTTCAAATTCACGCGTCCGCGTTTTTCGTTCACGAGATGCGCTTTGCCGACGAACATGATCGCCGTGTCGCAGTCCTTTTTCAGAAGTCGCGCGATCTCTTTGGCCATCTCCAGATCGCGGCGATTGATTTCGCCGACGCTGGTATCTTCGGGCGAGGACTCGGTGTCGACCGTGAAGGACTTCAAACCTTGTTCACGCGCGAGCGTGCGCATGCGCTTCATGTGTTTCGCGACGTCTTCGAAGCCCGGTTGGCTGAAATTTTGGATGTGCTCTTCGAGCGTCATTTCACGATTGAGTTCGACGAACAAGCAGGCGTTCCCTTTGCGGGTGGCGCCCAGCGCTTTCATCAGCGCCGCGCGAAAGCCGTAGTGCGTGCGGTGGACTTCACCCAGCAGAAGAACCTGCGCGCCTTCCACCATCCGGGGGAGGTCCGTCAAGGGCCGGTAATTCGCCGGGTCCTCGAGGGCTTGGCGATCCTTCGCGGAGGAGCACAGGGTGGCTGCGGGCTTGGCCCAGACGACCGTGGCCGTCAGACTGACGCCGATCAGGACTGTGAAGCTCGTAAGCACCAGCGCCCAAAATGAGCCTCCACGGGACTTCAGCTCCGATTCGTTCGAATGGGACGACATACGCACCTCTTCGGCCCCAGATAAGGCAAAGAGTCTGCCGTGTCAGCGTTCGGTTAGGCCTTGGCTTCGAGCTCTTGCCAGCGCGTGAATTTGCGTTCGAGTTCCTGCTCGGCGGCGCTCAGTTCCGCGCCGATCTTGGCGAGCTCTTGGTGGTTCGCGATGACGGCGGGATCTTGCATCTTCGCGGAGAGGTCACTGACGCGGGCTTCGAGTTTTTTGATCGTGCCTTCCATCTCGTCGAGCTCTTTTTTCTCTTTGAAGCTGAGCTTGCCTTTGACGGGGGCGGGGGCCGGTGCGTCGGCGGCTTTTTTTACGTTCTTCTTGTCGCTTTCGCCTTGGCCTTCGATCCAGTCTTCCCATTGGAAGTAGCTCGCGAACTTCACGAGTTCACCGCTGCCGTCGCGCGGGAAAGCCAGGATCTGATCGCAGGTCGCATCCATGAAGTAACGATCGTGCGTCGTCAGGACGATGGCGCCGCGGAAGTTCGCCAGCGCCTCTTCCAAAACTTCGAGGGTTTCGAGATCGAGATCGTTCGTCGGCTCATCGAGGACCAGGACCTGCGCGGGCTCGAGCATCAGCTGCGCGATCCGTAGACGGGCCTTTTCTCCGCCCGAGAGCTTCATGACGGGCAGTTCCGCCTTGTTGCCGAAGAACAAAAAGCGGTCCAGGTACGAACGCACGTGCACGAAGCTGCCTTGGAAGTTCACGTAGTCGCCGCCCGGCGCGATGTTTTCGAGGACGGACTTCGACGGATCCAGGCGGTCGCGGGTCTGTTCGAAGTAGGCGACCTTCAAACCTTCAAGTCGCTTCACGCGACCCTCGGTCCCTTCGCCTTCGCCGATGAGCGTCCGCATCAACGTCGTTTTTCCCGAGCCGTTGTCTCCCAGAAGGGCCAAACGGGTGCGCGGCGTGATCAGCAAATTGAGGTGCTGGTAAAGCCAGGTTTCGCCGCCGTCGAACGACTGTCCCAAGTCTTCGGCGTCGATCAAACGTTCCGGTGTCTTGTCGTTTTCGCCGAAGTTGATGCCGCTGACCTGCACGCGATTTCGCTCGCGCAAAAGTCCCACTTCTTCCTTCAAGTCGCCCGCGGCCTGAATGCGCGCCTGCTGTTTGGTTTGACGGGCCTTGGCCCCCCGGCGCAGCCATTCGGTCTCGCGGCGCAAAGTATTGCGCAGCGATTTTTCGCGGCTTTTTTGCCCTTCCGTGATCTGTTCGCGCGCTTCGAGATAGCCCGAATAGTCGCCTTTGAAATCGAGCAGTCCGCCCTGGTAGCGCGGATCCAGATCGAGGATGCGGGTGGTGACCCGCTGAAGGAACAAACGATCGTGCGTGACGACGATCTGGGTGATGCGCGACTCGGCCAGGAACTCCTCCAGCCAACGCACGCTCGTCACGTCCAGGTGGTTCGTCGGTTCATCGAGGATGAGGAGCTGCGGGTCTTTCATGAGCTCGCGCGCCAGCGCCAAACGTTTCTTCCAGCCTCCGGAAAGGTCCGCGACGGGCGAGTTTTCATCAAAACGGGAAAGACCCATCGTCGAGATCAGCTCGAAAGCTTTGCTGTAACCGCCGTCGTCATGGTGCGAGTCTTCGATCATGGCGTCCAGAATGGTCTGACCGTCTTTGAACAGCGGGTCTTGATCCAAAAATCCCAGCACGAGGCCGCGGCGGTGGACGATGTCCCCGCCATCGGGAACTAAACGTTGCGAAAGGATTTTGACGAGCGTGGATTTACCGGCGCCGTTCGGTCCTAAAAGGCCGACGCGATCGCCTTCGTTGATGCCGAATTGAAGATTGCGAAAAAGGGTTCTACCGGCGAATCCGTGATTCAAACCGCGCACACTGATCAAACTCATGTGGTCGTTTGTCTCACAGGCCCAGCGCGCTGAAAAGGCTTGATTTCAGAATGTGCTGATCGAAGGGCTTGAAGAAGTGTCCGTCGATCATGCCCTGAAGTTTGGCGTCCTCCGAACCGAGGTTGCCGGTGATTCCGCCCGTGATGATGAAGATTTTCAGGCGTTGGTTACCGTGTTCCTCGCGAATCAGGCGGATCAACTCGCCGCCTTTGGGGGCGGGCATATTCATATCGGTGATGAGCGCATCGTATTCGCCGGTCGTGATGCGCGCGAGCGCGTCTTTGCCGGTGCCGACGCTGTCGACATCGAAGCCGATCTGCTCAAGCACCATGCAGAGGATCTCTTGAATGTCGATCTCGTCGTCGGCCACCAAGATGCGCGCCAGCCCCTTCGGCCGGACCGCGGGAGCCGGGGCGGGGGCGACCGCGACCGCGGTGTCGGTGACTTCGATATTCTTGAGGTGCAGGGGAAGCGTCACGGTGAACTCGCTGCCGCCTTCCGGGCGACGCGTGTAGTGGATGTCGCCACCGTGGTCCTTTACGATCGAATGCGCGATGGGGAGTCCCAGGCCCGTGCCTTTGGTCATCTCTTTCGTCGTGAAAAAGGGATCGAAGATCCGCGCCAGGTGCACGGGTTCGATCCCGGGCCCCGAATCGCGCACCACGATCAGGACGTGTTGATCTTTCCTTTCGACGGCTACGTGGATCTGTCGCAGTTTCATCGGCAGGACCGCGTCGCGCGCGTTCGAAAGCAGATTCATCACGACCTGCTGGATCTGTCCCTCGTCGCCGTGGCAGGCGGGCTGTCCGTCGCAAGGTTTGAACTCGAGATCGACGCCGTCTTTGGCGTAGATCTCTTTCACCATGTTCACCGAGTTCGCGACGGCGCGCAGGACCGGAAAGGCCTGCTTCGCGTCCGCGCTCGCCCGCGCGAAGGTCCGCAGTCCCCCGACGATGCTGCGAATGCGCTCGCTGGCTTTACGCGCTTTCGAGATCATCTCCAGATTGCGTTGCCGGGTCACGGTGCCGATCGCGGGTTCGGATAAGTTCTCTTCGATCTGCGAAAGGTAAGACATCACGATCGTGAGCGGGTTGTTGATCTCGTGACCGACTCCGGCCGCAAGTTCGCCGATCGAGGCCAGGCGCGATTGATGAAGGGCCAGGGCGCGCTGGCGATCCAGATCGTCCTGCATGCGCTTTTTCTCGGTGATGTCGACCGAGACGCCGGTGATACCCGTGATCTCGCCGCGCGCGTTACGGGTCGGGAACTTATAGGAGTCGAAGTAACGGACCGTGCCGTCGGCCTGCGGGACGTGCTCGATCGAGTGAAGCGTCTTTCCCGTACGCACGACCTCTAAGTCATTTGCGATGTGCTCACGCGAGGTCTCTTCCGGCAGAATATCGTTGGAGTGCATCCCGGTCACCGAGGCGCGTCCGCCCGTGGGCACGACCTCGTAAAAAAGCGGATTCGCGAATTGGAAGTATCCTTCTTTGGTTTTCGAGTAGATGACCGCCGGCACTTCGTCCAAAATATTTTGCAGGCGCGTGCGGGTTTCCAGAAGCTCTTGCTCTTGGCGCATCTGCGCGGTGATGTCCTGGCAAAGACCGTAAACGCAAGGCTCTCCGTCCTCGTCTTTTTCGCGCAGACCCCAGATCGCCAGGCAATGGGGAACGCGCGCGGTGCGGACGGTCAGGTGAAAGCTCGCGCCATCCTTCAGGCAGCTTTCAACGGCCTCGGCGAAGGCGCGAGCGGCGGCAGGCTCCAGATAGCTCATGAACTCGGCGACGGTGGGATGCGCTTCGGACGGGACTCCCACCAGCTCGCTCATCCCCGCCGACCACCGGAACGCATCCTTCGCGAGCGACAGCGACCAACCCGACATGCGGGCTTCGCGATGGACGCGGTCCAGAAGGCGCATGAGCTCCGAATCGCTCGGGGGGGAGTTGATCATCTGGGCGCCAGTTGGAAGGACAGCAGACGGGTGGTGGTTCCGGCTTTCGGGTGCAGCGGGCTCTTTTTCTCCGAGAAGTAGGTCGCGAACGGCACGCCCGCCATCCAGAAGTCCTCTTGTTTCAAAACGCCGTTGTCCTTCAACGTGTAGCATGCGGGTTGTTGCCGGCGCTCGAATTCGACCTGGGTCAGCTGGCCTCCGCGCTCGGCGCAAAACGCGCCGAGGTCCCCGACGTAGACGGCCTTCACTTTCGCGGCGTCGATCCATTCCACTTGTTTTTTCTCTTGGCCGTTCGCCTCTTGGTAGATCGCGACTTCGTATTTGTCTTTCGTTTCATCGAAGTTTTCGATCACGCGGCGGTGCAGGGTCGAACCGATGGGGGTCGTGACCTCGTAGCTGGCTTCGTCGCCCACGTGGGGGGTGAAGGCGGACGCGAGTTGCACGGTCAGTAGGGATGCGAGAATCAGCATGGGGACCTCCGGTTTAAGGCTATCCCTCCCTTATGGAGAGGCAAGCCGTCCCGCGCCGAACAGGCAATCCCGGAACCGAGACCGGTCCGTCCGCGGGTCCGGACTTCGGGACCCTCAAATCAAATTTACGCGGTCACCGCGGCGCCGGGCGCTGGGCCCCGCTTTGCTTTGGACTCCTCGCGGGCGCTGATGCCCACCAACAACGGAGGTCCAAAATGGACAAACAACAAACTCAAGCTGCCGTCGAAACTTCGAACGCGATGTCGGCCGGTCCCTCGATCATTCGCCGCCTGTTGAACACGGTTCCCGACGAGCTTCTGAAGCTGCTGGCGGAAATCGAAGCGCAAGAGTCGTCGCAGGATCAAGACGCGCAGTAGTTTTTCTTGCCTCGGTTCGCGAAGGGATGCGCGGACCGAAGCCCCCACTTTTTCCGGAGTCCCCCATGACCCTCTATCTCGTCGGCATCGGTACCAAAGGCCTCGAACAGATCACTTTGGAAGGCCTGAACGTTCTTAAACGCAGCGAAAAAATTCTGAGTTTTCAGGTCCGTCCCTTCGAGATGCTCGAGTTCGCGACCGCGCAGGATCTGGTCGACCCCGAGTTCATCGACGATCTTTACCAAGACGGCGCCGTCGACAACGACAATTACGCCCGTATCCTCAACCATATTCACGCCGTCGGTCGCGAGTTCGGCACCGTTTCGCTTCTCGTGCAAGGACATCCGCTTCTGGGCGTCACCATCGCCCAACGTTTGAAGGCGGCTTACGGCACGCAGGTCCGCGCGATCGCGGCGCCTTCGAGTCTCGACAATCTTTTCATCGAACGCTGGCGCGACCCTTTGGACCGCGGATCTTTGATGATCGACGCGAACCGCCTGCTGCTTTTCAATCAAAACCTCAATCCCGAAATGGACACCTACATCTACCATGTCTGCTCGGTCGGAAACTCCGCCACGGATTTTCTGGAGCCCTGGCGGGGGAACCGTTTGGAACTTCTGCGCGATCAGCTTCGCAAGTTCTGGCCCGGCGATCACGTGATCGAATTTCTGCACTCGCCCGAAGACGAGACCGGCGCGGCGGGCCCCGTGCGGGTCATCACCACCACGATCAATGAGATGACGACCGCGGTGAAGAACGTGCACTTCGGGATGACGTTACTCGTTCCCGGCGTGAAGCCGAAACACGTCGACCGCGAGTTCCTGCGCCTGCTGGTGCCGGTGAAGCCGGCGGTGGATCACGTCACCGACGGAGCCGTCCGGTGATTAACCCCGCTGCCGAAATCCAAATGCGCCGCGCGCCTTGGACCTGTCTCATCGTCGACGATTTTCTGGACGCCGCCTTTCTGGGCGAGGCCCTTCAGGCATTACGCATCGGCGAGTTCGAGCAGGCTCCGGACGACCGTCTCGGGGTTCGCTTTCAGGCTTTGGGTTCGCTTCCGCTCGCGCGCTTTTTTATGGGCCGTGAGTTTCGTGAGTTCGTCTCGGCGCGTACCCAAACTCCGTGGAAATTCGATGCGACCAGTTGGATCCAGCTGCGCCAGATGACATCCGCCTCGACGCCGCTCCCGCGTCACACGGACCGTCTGCCCGGGCGTCAGGCCGTGGCGCTGTTTTACCTGAACGAGGCGTGGCCGACCGCCAATGGCGGCGAACTCTGCCTGCACGCGGGCGAGACGGGCGCGGACGAGGTGCGGATCGCGCCGAAGCTGAATCGGCTCGTGTTTTTCGAATCGAACGAGCGCACCTGGCACAGCGTGCGGCCCGTCCGGGCGGGAACGCGTTTGAACGTCAGCTGGGAAATGAGCGCGCGATGATTTTGCGAACCTCCGCCGAGCTGCAACGCCTTTTCGACGATCGTCGCGAGACGCTGCGTCTGCTGTGGGACGAAGACTTTCGCGTGGCCGCCGAAGCGCTGCGCGCCCCGCTTTTGCGCGCGGCGCGGGCGGACGGATCCATCGTCGTGGGCCGGGACTCCGCGCGGGGTGCGGCGACGGACGTCTCGCCGGAATTTCCGGTCGAGCCCGAGTTTTTCGCGCGGCCGATCGCGGTCGAGACCCTTGGTCCGCTCGTGGCGGGGCTCCGTTTAGTCGAGGGCGCGAACGCCTCCTGCGCTCAAGGCGTCGTCACGGTGCCCGCGCGGGGGATGACCTTGGGGTGGCTCCGGATGGTCGCGCACGAAGCGGGGCACGCGCGGTTCGACGCCCTTCATCCGGGCGAGGACTTCGCGACCGTGCTGGCGTCCGAGGTCGCGGCGCTCGAAACCGAACGCCGATTCATGCAGACCCAAACGTTGCCCGCGGAATTCGCGGCGTACCTCGCGTACCAACGCGCTTGGGACCGCGTGAACTTGTGGGCGCGCGGCTGGGAGCTGCGCGAGATCGAGGCGGGGCACGCCCGCGCCAGGCCCCGCAAGCTGTGGGCGCTCGAATGGGCGAGTTCGCGCGTGGGATTCACCGAAGTTTTAACGGCCGCCGTGCCCTTGGTTTTTCCGGAATTGGGATTGGAGTAATCGATGAAAGAGTTGATCGCGTTTTTTCCGAAGTCGTCTTGGTTTCGCATGTCGTTCTGGCTTTTCCTGGAGCAGGGACTGGTCGCGCTTTCGACCTACGCGCTGATTCGCGCCTCGGGGCTCGCGGCGACGGACGTCGCGGCGGCTTCCCCGTGGGTGCTCGTCTTTTTGTTCGCGCTGAGCGCGCCTTACGTTCCCGGTATCTTCGGTCGGCGCGAACTGGAGTCGGGGGTCCAATCGGCGTACCGCAACTTCCTGAGCGCGAATTTTCCCGCGGACGGCGAGGGGATCCGCCGCTGGGCGCGCCGCGATCAGCGTGAAACTTTTCTGGCGAGCGTGACGGGCGAAGCGCTGGGGCAGCTGCGCCAGGTCGCCGCGACCGTGTTCGACATCACGGCGGTGCTCCTGAACGTGACTTTGAATCTCGCGGTTCTGGGCTATCACTTTCATCCCGTGATCGCGGCGGCGTTCGCGCTCGGAACGGGCGTGGCGTTTTTGATTTTCCGCCGGATGCTCCCGCGCATCGACGCCGTCTCGGAAGAGGCGCAGGTCTCACGCACGGCGCTGTTCGCGAAACTCCAGCGTTCGTGGGACAATATGTTCGCGGCCCACGCCGTCCACCGGGGCGCGTTCCGCACGTCGCTGGACGCGGACCTGGGGCGTCACCGGACAAAGGCCATGGGCGCGGTCACGCTGTCCGAGCTCGTCTCGGTGGGAACGACCTTCGCGATCCTGACGCCGGTGCTGGTGTCGGTGGTCGTGCTTCTGCAAATGAATCCGACGGCGGCGTTTCTGGCGTCGATGCTCGCGACCTTGCCGCGGCAATTTCAGGTGATGGGGAACCTGCAGGTGTTCTTGAGCTACATGACGGCGCTCACGGGAATTTCGGCGCAGGCCCGTCAGGTGCTCGCGCAGTGCCGGATCGAAGAGCTTCGCACGGAAGACTTCGTTAGCCTCGATCAATTGCGTCTGAGCTTCCGTCGCGAGTCCGAAGGCGAGGTCGTCGCGGCTTTGGGCGCCCGCGAGATGCTGGCGGGACGTCTGCCCGCGAAGGGACGTTTGGTCGTGCGCGGCCCCAACGGCGCCGGTAAATCGAGCCTGCTGTTGAGTCTGAAAGGAAAGCTTGGCGACGGGGCTTACTATTTGCCCGCGCATTCGGACTTCTGGGTCGAAACCGAGAATCGCACCTCGTCCTCGGGCGAAAAGATCCTGCGGACTTTGGAGTTCGCCGAGAAGCGGGGCCTGCCCCCCGTGATCCTGCTCGACGAGTGGGACGCGAACCTGGACGCCGAAAACCGCGCGCGGATCGCCGATCGACTCGAAGCCCTCGCGGGCGCGCATTTGATCGTCGAGGTTCGCCATCATGCCTAATTCCACGGAGAGGGCCCGTGACTTCTTGCCGACGGGCTTTCCGGGCTACCGGCTGCAAAGTCTCAAACCGACGACGGAAGTCTTCGAACATGAACTGGCGGATTTCGCGGCGGGGCTGCCCGGGGCGTTGGACTTCATTCGCGCACACTCCCCTTGGGCGGCGAAACTCCGTCGGGAAGGTGACGTCGCCGAGGCTTTTTCCTCGGCCGCTTATCCCGAGTGCCCGGGGATTGTCTTCTACACCGAGCTGATTCGTTTTCACCTGCCGCCCTCGCAAATCTGGGGACCGGGACGCGCTTGGGGGAGCTATCCGGTTCTCGAAAATCTGGTGCACGAGAGCGTTCATCATTGGTGGGGGCGCGAGTGCACGCGCTTCGCGGAATTGGCCCCGCTTCTGCAAAACGAAATTCGGGTCTCCTGGCGCGAGCAAGCCTGGAGCGTGGATAAGGCGCTGCACGCGGGAATGGTTTATCTCGCGGCGACGGAGCTGCGCTGGATGTACGCTCCGGAAGAGGTCGAGGTCGCCCGTCGGGCCGCCGCCGAGATCTTCGCCGCGCTTCCGCCGGGTGAGTGGAACGTCGGGGCGCGGGCGACGTTGGAATCGCCGAGCGCGGGTCGATTTTTAGAAAGGTTGGGGATCAAATGACAACGGGATATCAAGCGACGCCTTTTCAACATTGGATCGCGGACGACTTTTTACCGACGGCGATTCTGGCGCGTGCGGAAAACGCGTTCGCGGGCCTCGGCGACGCGGATTTCCTGCCGCATCCCACGGGTTATCGTTTCGGCGTTTGTCGGGACGTCGAAGTCTTGAAGTTCCTGTACTCCTCCGAAATGAAGTCCCGCTTGGAATCCCTCTTCGGTCGCAAGGTGAAACGTTCCTCGCGTTATCCGGTGCCGCAGTATTACGACTATCCGGAAAACTCGAACGGTCTTCCGCCCCACACTGACGCGGACGAGAAGCGCGACCTCGCGATGATCATCTATTTGAACGAGGACTGGAGCTCGGCCTCGGGTGGTGAGCTCGTGGTGATGAATTCACCTGTGGACGTGGCGACGACGATCGCGCCGCTGAAGAACCGCATGGCTTGCCTGGAGCTTCATCCCGGCGCCTGGCACGCGGTGCGCCCGACCGCGGCGGGCTTTCGCCGCCGCACGCTCATCGTGGATTGGGATTTCGTTTAACGATCGCCCGCCATTTCGGCTTTGACGAGCTCGCGAATCTGATCGGGCGGCAGAAAGCCCATCTTCACGACCGCGTCGTTGAAGCGCATGAGGTCGAACTTCGCGCCGAACTCTTTGCGCATGTCTTCGCGCAGCCGCAAGAGAAGCTCGTAACCGTACAGATAAGAGGCGTCACTCGGGAAGTCGCGGTCGAGGTAGCGGGTCTTCACCTCATCCGCCGCGGTGGACTCGTCCAGACCGACGTGTTCGATCAGAAATTGGACGGCCTCTTCCGCGGGGAGAGCTTCGCGGTAAAGACGGCTTTCCAAAACCACGCGCGCCGCACGCCATTGACGTAGGCGCAGGAACTCGGCGCGCAGATCGTTCGAGATCTCTCCCATCGCCTCTTCCACGAGTTTTTCGGCGTAGAGCGCCCAGCCCTCGACGCTCAGTCGTTGCTCGGCCAGGAACGAGCGGGCGAGCGTGCTTTGTCCGTTTGCGAAGCTGCGGAACTGAAGCTCGTGGCCGGGGCGGGCCTCGTGCGCCATGATCGGAAACGCGACTTCGGGTTTGAGCAGTTTCGGCGCTTTGTCTTGCAGATACTCGAAGGCCGGGAAGGTCACGCGCGGAATGGAAAGTCCGTTCGAGATCGGCGAGTGGGCCAAATAGTTTTCGGCCGACATCGACGGTACAAGATTCGAACAGAAACGCATTTTCTCTTTGTAAGGGTAGTTGGCGACGTTGCACTCGACGATTTTGACCGGCTCTTCGGGAAGGGTGATGATCCGCTCCGCGCGTAAAAGCGCGTCGATCCGGTCGGCCATGCGGTGGAAGGCGTCGAGCATATCTTCGCTGGAGCGTAAGGTGGGGAGCGCCAGAAGTTGGGCCTGTCGCGCGGGCGCCGGGCCGGAGTTCGGTCCGAGCGCTTTCATCTCGGCTTCGATTTCACGCAGTTTGCGTTCACCGAAGGCGTAAACCTCGGCGGGCGTGGCGTTGATGCCGGCCGTGCGGTACTTGACGAGCAGGTCGGCCTCGGTGCGCGCTTTGTCTTGCGTGCGAGGCTGTGCATCGAGTTCTGCTTGGTGGGATTTCATCCAGTCCCCGAATTGAGCCAAGTCTAACTCCAGCCGAGCGAGGGCTTCGGTGTCTTTGGGAGAGGGATTTTCGAAGGGCTTACTCAAGGTTTTCATGTACGCCGCGCGCTGCTCATCCAGGATGAAGAAGTTCAGCATTTCTTTCGAGACCCGCAGCGCATTTTTCGCGAGCTGCGTTTCGATCTTGCGACGGAGCTCCGTGAAATAGCCGGGGCCTTGGGCGGGTGCCATTTGGCGAAGCATTCCGGACATCGCTTCCGGAGTTTGGGTGGTGTGCACGTTCCAGATGGGGTTGAGGATCAGGTCCTTGATGTCGCCGCGCTGGAGGTCGTTCTCGACGCTTAGAATTTCGCGCGCGATCATCGCGCGGAGGGAACGGACGTCGGCTTCGAGGTGAAGTTTTTCGAGACGGGAAAGCTCGCGGGGCGTTTTGAATTCCGCGAGCCGCGTTTCCCATCTCCGCAGGAGGGAGAGGCGTTTTTCGCTCTGGAACGGGTCGAGGGGATAGCGGGGAACGTCGGGACGGAAGTTACGGACGTACCAGCGGATTCGGGAGTCGTTGATGAGGGCGAGGTCGTTGATGAGCTGAAGGCTCAGGGCATTGGAGTGCTGTTTCCATCCCTGGGCGCCCGAGACGTCCAGCTGCGCCATCGGGAATGTGAGTTTCGAAGCGGTCAACGGAGAGTTCGAGATCGTCGAACCGCGCCCGCCCGGGAAGTGAATGCCGACGACGGAGTCGAGGTCGGGCAGGTGGGCCTCATGATTGTGGGGCCGGGGGACCGGATGCTCCAGAAAAAGATTCGCGCTGGAGGTGGGCGCGGACGAGGGCGTGCAGGCTTGGGCGAAGAGCGCCAAGCAGACGAGGCCGAGCTGCGGAAGCCAAGATGTCGGACGAGGGTAAGCCATGGGGGCGGGAGGAGCAAAGCCCGCGCCGCGTGAGGGATGGTGAGCTCGAGGAGGGGGCGGCGCGGTCGTCTAAATCTTCGACGGGAGGACCCTTTTCGCGGGATGGGGGATGGGCACGGAACTTGAGTTGGGTAGAGCTTATGAAGTCGTGGAAGATCTGGATTCAAGCCGTCTTGCTCGTGACCTTGGTTTCAACCGGGGCGGGGGCGCAATCCGTGTCACTGCCGTCACAATATGTACAGCAGGGGCAGCACAATTCACATTTGCTGTTCGGATTGAACGCGCAGGTGCTGGGCAGCTATTGCAACCTGGAGTGGGCTCCGGGCGAGGCCCGTTGTTACCTGGATTTCCGCGATGAGGACGGCGAGCGGCGAAACATTTTCGTGCGCTACGAGCACCTGGAACAGAGTCACGCGCGGATTTTGAGCCGGCTGAAGGAATTGTCGACTCGTTGGAAGAGAAAGTATCCGCTCGATTTCTGGGGTCGCACGGTTTTCTTCATGTACCGCGCGGCGGACCATAAAGCGCTCGACGAATTGATCACGGGCCTCGAGGCGGAGGGCCTTTCTCAACGTGTCTTGATGCCGGTGAGTGGGAATGAGCGCAAGATTCCGTATTTTTACTCGGATGAACTTGTGCGCGGAGTCTTCCACATCTTCATCGAGGCCTTCAGCCGCTATGACCTACGTGAGGGGCTCTGGGGGCCCTCGGAGATGGCGGTGTATGGGGATGCGGCGGCGGAGCTTTGAGCTTGGCTTAAGCAACTACACGACGGAGCGAAAGTCGCACCATCGTGCCGCGGTTCACGCGGCTCGAGATCGAGAAGGTTCCTCCGATAGACTCGACGTACCGGCGGGCGTGGAGGATACCAATACCGGATCCGGCATTTCCCTTGCCATGACTGAGAGGTTCTTTTCCGAGCTGCTCGAGGATGTGCACGGGAATGCCACACCCTTTGTCGACGATGCTTACTTCGAGGAACTTTGCGTAACGTCGCACGGAAATCGTGATGCGTCCGCCTCGTTCCTGCATCGATTCCACGGAGTTGTTTAGAATGTTGGAAAGAACGCGAGCTAGGTCTGTTCGTGACCCTAAAATTATCGTCGGTTCGGGATACGGGGTGTCGACCGCGAAATCGATATTTGTATGGTTCGAATACTCCAACTTCTTTTCATTGAGCAACGAACTCAGAACCACTTCGAACGGGATTTCTTCAGAGACTGTATTTGGGGTGGGTTCGCCGCTCGCGGAATCTTGTATCGCCCCATGCCTGCTTTTCATGAGCAAATCTGACGCGATCTCGTTGATTCGGTTGACGGCCGAATGGAGTATTTCCTTCTGATTTAACTGAACACCGGTCAATTGCCCGGCGATCAAATTTATCGCTGACAGGGGAGAGCGTATATCGTGGGCTACTTGTTTAGCCAGTTCAGCTCGTGAAGTGGCTGTGAGAAGAAGGACGTGATTTTGATTGATCCGGCAAGCCAAAGCGAGAGCGCCTACGGCGAGTAAGGCGCAGGCCAAGGATATCAGAAGCGATTCGGCGAGGACCTTGTGGGAGATGGTCGCGGCTCCCTGAATCTGGAAGTTCCCGAGGTCGGTTTGAAAGCGCGGGCTGAGCCCCAAATTTTCCGACCATGAGAATTCCTTGGAGGGCGGAAATGTCCGCTCTAAACTCGTTTGTCCCGTTGAGCTCAACTTCAGTTGAGTGACCTGATAACGCCCGTCCGATTCAACCAATTTGAGGAACAAAGAGGAGGCTCCGTAATGGCCAATAGCGACGCCTTGGCTTCCCTCCTGGGTGCGGATGAGCTGGGTGCTCTGATTTACGAGGTCTTTAAAATTACTTAATTCTGTATAGGTTAGAAGCCCGAGAGTTGAAGTCCAAACGACGCCCGCTACGAGCATGATTTTAAACGAGAGTGCCTTCGTTCGGAGAGTCATCCGTAGAAAATAACGCAAAGGATCATTCTTTGTCCAGAAGCAATGGGGAAGAGGAGGGGTGACCAGAAAAGGCTGCTATCATATCTTCAAAACGAGGACGATTTACCGACGGGCCAACGCGAAACGAGAGAGCCTTTTCTATTGAAGCTTCGGAATAGCATCCCCTTTTTCATTTTGAGTTTACTGCTCTTAGCCTTGTTGGCTTCGTTAGTTCGTTCTTTACTCGGGGGCGGCGCCGATTCCCGAGCTCCGAATTTGGAAACCTTCCGTGCCTATTTCCCTTTCACTTATAGAGAGCAAGTGGATCCACGCTCGGTTTTTTCAGTGGGTGAGCAGGTGCAATCAGAATATCTATTCGCCAGTCATGCCCGCACGTCGTTAAAGTTGGGATTCGCTTCCGTGTTTTCGAATATTCGGATCGATCATGAAAGTCAGATTGTGACGGTTGCTCCGCGTTTTCCTTTACTTCAGGCGAACGGAAACATTCTTTCGATGAGTGCAATGTGTGATGGCGTCGAGTCCGGCCTGCGGGGTACGCGACATGCACCCTACGGATCAATCCTCAAACGTGTCGAGTGCGATGACGTGAAGAATGAGCTACGAATTCATTTTTCGAAGATTCCGCTCAATATGAAGTTCCTGTTCACGATTCCCGATTTCAGCATATTTAATCCTGCTCAACTTCCGATGTATACCGACATAGGCGAGACCGCCACCGGACCATATTTGTTGGAGTCGGTCTCGGCGGACTTGGTCAAGCTTCGAATCAATCGAAATTATCCGAAAGAGCTAAGATCCAATACGATCCCGAAGGCGGAACTTGTTCGATACAATCCTGCGGAAACGAAGGCCTTTGTGGCCTCAATGAATCCGGACGTTCATCACGCGGCATATTTTTATGGTCAGGCATTGGACGTCCAGGACCGATCTTTACTTGAACAAAAAGGCTATAAAATCGATGTCTTCCCGACGGAGTGGTTCGTCTATTTGATCGTAAAACGCCAAATTCCCCTGAAATTAAGACGTGCCCTTCAGGCAACCGTTTACCGCTTTCAGCGTGAAGAAGGGAATCAGCTTCATCTCGGGATGCCGGCCTACTCCATCTCACCAGCCGACCGTGAGTTTTCCTTGAACGACAAAGAGTACGAACGGGCCGCTGGATTTGACGTTTTGAAAACCGCGTACGACGGTTCTTTCGTCGTTTATACGCTTGAAAGTTGGGCGCAGATCCCGATTTACGCGCGACTCATAGAAGAACTGAAAAAGAATTTTCCGAACGTTCGCCTCGAGCTGTTGGCTCGCGGTGAAGGGAAACGAATTTTTGCGGACGACGAAGTGGAAATCGCAATCTCTCTGTTGGGAATTTCGCCCTCCGATCCGTTGACCCATTTTTCGTTTCTGGAGACAACCTTGACAGGATTCTCTGACATCCTCGCGAAGAACGAGATCGCCTCGCTCGCGATCATTGCGGATGGAGTCGAGTTCGACCGTAAGGTAAGGGAACTGGAAATCAAGGTGGCTCAGCAGGGTTTAATCGTTCCTGTGGCTCATTATCCAGGGGTGGTCGCATATCGAGGTGACCTATACCGTGATGAAGAACACGCATTCGGGTGGGGAATTCAGGCGTGGAGCTTTCGGAAAAGCGCCCGTTAAGTGCATGGTACAGGGAGCGAGAAGTGCTTTAGCTTTCCTGTTTTAATGCTTTCAACGCGACTATGGATTCCTCAATGAGCTCATCCAAATTTTGCGAGAAGCTTTCCATGTCATAGTCTTTGTATTTAGCGCGGGCAAGAGCTCGGGCCGGGTGAGCAGCAAAGCCACGAGCCGACAATTCTGGTCGCTGCTTGAGATAAATCGCATCAGCAGCTTCTTTGCCAGATGCTTCATAAATTTCGGCACCGGTTTTCCATGGGGCTGCTCCCCGAATACAGAAGTCTTCGATCTTGAGATGGAATCGCGGATGAGTCAAAACGGGGAGACCTTTGCCAATAGTAAGGATCAGTGTCGGTATCACCCCGGGCGGACAGAAGAAGACTTTGCTCGCAGCTTTGGATCGTTGCAGGCAATGGGACAGAATTCGAGTTTGGAGACCTAGCCCTTCGGCGGTACTCGCCGCGGCTTGCATGGAGATCGCTGCATCTGCGTAGGCATATTGGAAGCCAATGCGATTGAGAAACGGAGATATTTCGCCACGTGACCTCATCCACTCTGCCGTCGACCGCAAATCGACAAAAAAGAAGAGTGCCATGGAACAACGGCCCAGGTATTCATGATCGCCAAACATAGTCGCTAGTTGACTCAGCTCTTCGCCAGAAACGTAGTATCGGATCTGGAAGTGCTGCAAGTTCGCCGCACGCGGAGATTCACAGGTCGCAGCTAGGATTGTGGAAATTTGCTCGGAAGGAATTATAAATTCGGGTTCGTAAGCATCTGCACTTGAGCGACTCATGCGAGTGCCTTTCTCGGTATTTGTAGCTCGACTTCGAATTCCCCACTCGGCACACGCCCAAAGTTTACTTGGCCGCCCCAGGATTTGACCAAACGGTAAGTCGAAGAAAGGCCAATTCCGTGCCCTTTTACTTTTGTCGACAGTCCGTCGCGCAAGACTTTAGCCTGCAGCTCCTGAGGGATACCCGCCCCCTGATCCTGAACTTGGATAAAGATGTCATCTTGTTCCACACGTACTCTGAGAATGACCATGCCGTGCATTGGAGAGGCCTCCGCGGCGTTGTTCAATACATTTGAGATCGAGCGAACAAAGTCTATTGCATGGTCAGATGTCAAAATAACATCGCCAACCAAGTTCAGTTCCCAGCGCAGGTCGAAAGATCTGTGTTCGGAGATTTTCTCCTGAATAAGGGAATTTAAAGCCTCCCTCATGGATACTTTTGCCCCCGTGGGCTTTTCCAGAAGTGATGTAGTCATAGTACTCATCCGCGTGAAGGCATTGTCCATGAGTCGGCGCGCAGGAGCTGGAAGATTCTCGATGGTTCCCAGCGCCAGAGAAATTGCTGACATAGGACTTCGGAGATCGTGAGCAAAGCGCCTCATCTCTTCAGGAGATTTGAAGGTAGTTCTTACTTCGACAAGTTGCTTCTGCATTTGGTTGAGAGAAGTTGCGATCTCGCTCAATTCCGTAATATCTGCGACTGAGTCCGCATTCTGTCCTCTTAAAGCCTTGAACTTGGCAGTCAAATCCTGGCTGACTTCTTTGAGTGCGGAAGAGAAGAAATATCCGGCGATAGCCTGACTTAGTAAAAGGGCGATAAACATAGTCAAAAACAAGAACCAGTTCATACGTAGCTCTTGCTGCGCACGAACGGTTCCAAAGAGGTTTTGTTTACCGGAATCAAAGAAAATCGGCTGCTCCGCACGCAAACTAAGAGAGGGGGAAGAACTCTGCGGAGACATATCGGGGAAGAGACTGCCACCGATTTCGTCAAAGAATTCTATGCGAGCTGGAGCTCCATTGGCCAAAATCTCTTTAAGAACGAGTTGAGTCCGCTTGAGATCCCCCGCAAGAATTTGCATTCGATAGACATTTATGGCGGCGTCAAGTTGAGACTCAAATATCTGTTTGGAGGTCGCGTAGACATTTATCATCACAACGGCGAACGCGATCAAAGCAGCGAATAGCATTGCCTGAGTCATTTTTATGAACCCCAGGGACGCCATGTAGCTTTGAAAAGAACGTTCGCTTCTGATCATTTTCTCGCCTTTAGAATTGTATAGTAGGGCAGCGTTTCGATGGTTAACGGCGCTTCGGATAAATCTACGGACGATTTTCCAAGAAAAGTGGTCGATACATGGAAAAGCGGAAGGATTGAATGTGTTTCAATCACTTCCTTCATTAAATCTCGATATGCCGGGATCGGATCCGACACTTTTGACGTCCGAATTTCATGCATACGTCGCTTGAAATTCCCTTTCATGCTGTCGTCAGACGGAATTATATTCGGTTCGGTTTCGAAGTAGTAAGAAAGGGCACCGTCGAAATTGATTGCGTCTACTCCGACGCCAGCAAGCACGAGGTCGGCAACACCCGCTTGGCGTTGATTTTCAATTTCCTGGATTTTTGTTTCGATGAACACGCAAGGAAAAGGCAGCGTACGGCATAGTGACTGCTCGACGGCCTTGATCATTTCGTTCGGAATTCGGTCCGGAGCATAAAGGATCTTCACATCTTTGTGTTTCCAGGATTTTTTTAAGTCATCCATCGAGTTTTTTTCTATCTTGGGAGGCGTAGAGGAGTATAGCTGTTGGCCTTTCGGATAGACTTGGTCGGCAGGCACCGCAAATTCGACGATTTCGGAGAGAGCTTTAAAATCTCCGTGAGTTCTTAGATACTGAATAAGGGTACGGAATTCTCGGACATCTGATCGGCCCGCGAAACGTAGAGAAATTAGCCCATCTAGATGACGTCGCCAAGACGTAGGCATTGGCCCGAGAAGCGCAACGTCTTTTTTTAGTGCGAAGCTAGGGATGTTGATAACCATTGGCCATGTGTCATCTTTCAATGTCCGGACAGAGACTGGCGCTTTTGGGCGACGGACAATTACCGTATCGAACATACGATCGTGCGTATGAATCCAGTAGGGATTTTTGGAAAGCTCAAGTTCTGTTTCTGATGCGCGCTTTAGAACGTATGCGCCTGAGCTAACGTTCGTACTCATTTCTCCATTTTCAATTCGAGCCAATCCGTACATTGGCTCACAGAGCCTTTCGAGAAACTTCATGGCCGATATATTTTCACGTAGCTCGAAGTTAACTTCGCGCGGCGATTGAGCCTTGATGCTAACATAGGAGTTGAAGACGCTTGGAACGTCTTTCGAAATTGCTCGCTTGGCGTTGTTGAAGCTGGATACAACATCGGAGGCCGTGATGGCTTCTCCATTGGACCACTTAGTATCTCTAAGGCGGAACGTTAAAGATCTTTTCGAGGCATCGATCTTCCATGATTCGGCGAGCGCGGCAGTAATTCCGCCGCGCCCGTCAAACTCCACGAGACCCGTACCGATAGAATACGATATCTGAACGTCCGGCATAATCGCCACTCGCCGTAAATCGACGGGAAGGCGATAGTCCTGATAGATATGCAATGTACTTCTATCCACGTTCGAGCCTTTCGCCGCGAAAGAGAGGATCATCGCGGATGAAACCGTTTTCAAAAGCTTAAAAAGTTGTAGTCGGATTGACATCACGAACGCCAGCGATCAGTATCTGCAATCTTTGAACTTCTGACTTCATCAGCTCGAGTTCTTCGCGGGTTCCAAGAGATTCGATTTCTCCTTTTTCGTTCAGGCCAAAAATTTCGCCTTGTAGTCGAGATTTTTCTGCCGTGATCGCCAGCGAGCGCAGCAGATCTTCGACGTCTCGGCTTTCGCTTACGACTTTGCGAGGTGCATGGAATAGCGAGCTTTTAAGTAAACCTGTTTGGTCTCCTTGGATCTCGCTTTTGCTGAGAGCAGCATGTACGTTGGGACCTGTAGCCAGGATTCCCGTTAAGCTAAGAATCAGTTTTTTCAGCATCTAGCCTCCTCAGGCGACAAAGTGCCTTTTTAGTTTGAGATTTGGACTTTCCTTGAATTCCAGTTTCAAAAAGTCAGGAGACGTGGCTTTCACCACATGTAAATCCCCCTGCGCTAAGCGTTGGATATTGGCGGCTGCGATCACGGGCATCGGTAAACCGCGCCAAGATTTCTCGACTTTATGCCAGCTCCATACTTCGCCATTCATCCACTCGATCTCTGTTGGGGAGGCTTTCCATAGGGCTGTGATGTGCTTGAATATCTCGTCCTTTGGATCTTTGGACTGGGCAAGCCAAGGTAAAAGCTCAGCGCACGCGACGCTACGAGAGAGTTCCGTATGGGATCGCATATAGGCTTTATGTGCAGTCTCTCCGGAACCGTGCGATATCAATGGCCGCCCCGGTTGAACTAGCGACTCCGCGAGAAGGCTGATGGTCGAAGTTCGACCGGCAGTCCCCAACATGACTTGAGTTATTAGATAGCCATGTGCCAGCATCCGGTTCGTTTCGAACTGCTTAGGCAAAGTTTCTAGAGAGATATGAACAAATGGGATCTGACCGTAGTAATGTCTTAACACGGTATCACGTTCTGCTAACTCTTCCACGGCATTGCGAACTGCTTGATTTAAGCATGGGTGAGCGGCGAAGCCGTTCGAATTCGAGGATCCATGAAAGAACCGATTTAAGTGGAACAAGCAGCGCTCATAGGCCTCGGAGATCGATTTCTGTATTGCGAGAGCTGGTACTTGCGCGCAGCCTGAACCCTTAAATATGCGTCCCATGCAGGTCAGTGAAGCTACAAATGTGTGGCCATGTTTGGGGTGGAATTTGGACCAGTCCTCTAGACGAGTCAGTCGGACATGAAAGCTCTCGCCCGAGCATACGTTTGTCTGCGCGCGCGACAACAGGCGTTCGAATACATTCCGATTTGCAACGCTTCCCCAGATTTCACCTAGCACGGTCCCCACCTTGAGTTTGCTGGATACTAAACGAAAGAGTGTCAAATCGCTCTTTCGAAGTACGGTAAAATCTGATTCCAGGTAGATAGCTGTTAACTGTTGATTTTGTTAACAGGCATATTTTTCTATGAGGGATGGATGCGCTAATTCTGTTAGCGGAGTCCTACGTTTTTTGCGTGGGCGCATAAAACCTGATACTGCATTTTTAAAGCCCCAGCATGTCAATAAGTAGGAACTCCTGCCGGAACTTCGTCTTCTTGATAGTCTTAGTGTCTTTCGCGTAGATCGTCGTTGGAAGAAGCAAGAGCGGAAAGGCGCATCCTGACTCCGAAATGGAGTTGGTCACGGCGGTGAATGCGTCGATGCGTTTCTTCGGTTCATGGATTTTTCCTGCGTCTGCGAGGAGGCGCAAAAATGATTCCTGACCACAGTAGTGCATCCACCAGAAGCTGTTATCATGAAAGATAAGGGTCGCTAACCCGGGGTCCGGGATGATTGTCGAAGCTTCCGAAAACATGACGTCGACAGATTGAGGTTTCTTGAATGCTGAGTCGACAAATTCTACTTCCGGAAGCTTCAGTTCTTCGATCAATAGATCTTTCAAGTATGGAGGAAATAATTGGTTGTTGAATGGAAGGCGGAGCTTCATACCGGTTGGCCAGTTCGCGGCTTGGTTGGCGATTTCGGAAGTGCAGGCCGGGGACTTCAGCGCATCCGGAGAGAGATATTCGGGCGGCAATAGATGCGAGAGCGATGTAATCCCGGATCCGGACTTCTCGGCCCAACGGCCAAGGGCTTTCCAAATACGACATCCAATTGTTCTTCTCGTTTCGGGAGTTAGAGAGGACATAGTTTCAGTATTGAACCCACCGATTAAGAATCCAGTGCTGCCGATGTCGATTTTTTCGAGCTTTGTTTGGAATTCCCCTTCTTTGACCGTCGGACTCAGAAGTGCGTCAACTTCGTGTTTGGAAAGGAGCTCGCGGATGTGGTCAGCCTCGAAACAAACGTCGAATCTAACCTTCGCACCTGTGGCTTTGGATTCCGTCTGGACCATATCGCAATCGTTTTGCAGCTTTTGTGCTGAAACCACTCTGTAAGGCCCGTAAGAGATACCTTTCATGATCAGATCTTTGGGTGGGAAAATCGCGAAGGACGGGCGCGCAAGAGTCTGGAGAAGGAAAGGGTAAATCTGTTTGAAGCGAAGGCTGAATTTGATGCCAGTCTCGGTTTTCGAGACACTTTCCAATCGCATGTCGAGGGGGCGGATGATTTGGGCACCGATGGAGCTATCCTCCGTGCGAAGACGTTCAAAGATCATACTCGGCAAGGACTCTAGACGGGGGGCCCCCTCCATAGAGAAGAGAGGATGACTGGCATTGATCTCGAAATCCACGCGGTTTGCTACGTGATCGATATGCCAACGTTCAATGAGGCCCGAGTACACCTGTCCGTCACGACCGGGTTCAATAAGGCTTTGTCCGAAGAGCTGATAGAACATCTGGTGATAGATGATAAAGGCGTCAGCCATACTCCAATCGAGGGGGCGCGAATGGATGAGTATGTGCTTACTCCCACGAACTGACCAAAGATTTGTCAGGGCGAAAATTCCTAAAACGGCGGCGAAAAGGCCGCCGAGCAGACCCCATCTTGAAAAGCGCATATCATGAAGATATATTGCGATGCATAATTCCGACAAGTTATTAAAAGCTTAGGGAAATCCATGAGAGCCGAGCCGTCGACTGCAAATGAAAAATCCGAGCGCCGGGCTGCTCCCGAACTAGGGGCGATGATCGTGCGCCCGTTTCGCTCAGGCCTTAAGCTTCTAGGGTTTGTGATCGGGGTTATGCTGATCTTTGGCTACTTTACCCATTGGTTTTCGACTAACTCGAGCTATCGACAGTTTCTTCAAGGTTTTTACGTTCCTGAGATGCGGTCTCGGCTAGTCGATGGACGTTGGAGTGAAATTCAGCTGCTATGTGAAAGAATCGCAGAGATGTCTGAAATTGGACGAATCCAGTTCGTTCGTCCGGACGTGATCGAAGCTCCGGTATGTGACGTCGTCGTACAGACGCCGCGGGTGTGGACACTAGTGAGTGAGATCGAAATTCCGTTCGGTTTTTCTAAGGCTTCTCCTGGGCAGCTTGGGACTCTCAAGGTTCAGCGCTTCGATCATCACAGTCTCCCGCTACTCGGTCTATTTTTAGCAATGGGATCATTGCTTTATGTCGTCATCAGCCGGATGTGGATGCGTAAGGTGCAAACCACGATTTCGAATCACGTGCGCTCGGTGACGGACATCGTACGGCTTATCCGGGAGGACGACGGTGGATCGCCCTTGGCAGAGTCGGTTCGAAATGTCCCTGTCGAAAGCCGTGAGATGGAGGTGATCCAAACGTCGATTTCCAGTTATCTGGAGAAAACGGCACGGTTGCGGGACTTGGAAATCGAAAGCGCAAAAGAAACTGCGCAAAAAGAGATGCTCCGTCAATTGGCGCATGATCTACGCTCTCCACTGTCTTCATTGAAGTTGATCTCCGGAACCAAAAAATTCTTTGCGGACATGAAGGCCCAGCAGGTCCTATCGGCGGCGGTAAATGCAATTCAGCGACAATTGGAGCAGGCGATGGCCGCGACACGTGAGACTCCACAAATGGCCTCCAAGACGACGACAATGTTTGATATTCGAAATGTCCTCCAGGAAATCGTTCAGATGAATCGTATGGCTCATCCGAACATTGAGTTCGCTCTTGAAATGGAGGAGGGCGCAGGGATTTGTGCCGTTGACGTTGTGGCTCTTCGGCGAGTGCTGCAAAATCTCGTTACGAACAGCCGAGAGAACCTGGAGTCCATCGTCGGGCGGACCGATCCTCGAGTTACAATCGGACTTCGTCTGTACGATGGAGACCTGATATTGTCGGTTCAGGACAATGGGTCTGGTCTGCCTCCGGAGGTGCGGTCGAGCTTCGGTCAGAAGGGGCTTAGTATTGGTAAAGAAAGTGGAAACGGCTTAGGTTTGGCCGCCGCTGTTGCATTCATCCAAGCGTCCCATGGTGACATCGAGGTTTTGAGTTCGCCTTCGGAAGGCACTGTGATCCGTTTCAGAATTCCGGCGGAGATTCGGTTGAATGGGGTTTCTGAGCTGGCTTCTCGTCGCTACGAGCCTTAATGTTTTTGCTCGCTATCTCGCCGCTTTTCTTCATGGACATGACCCGCACGCGTGCTAACTTATAAAGAATGTCGCGTTCATCCGAAATCCGTGAGGAATTCCGTCCGGTTCAGCATATTGCAGTCAAGACGCGCATGCAGGCGTTGATCTACCATCTTCGCCGGACTGTGGACCTTCAGTTCAATACCGTTTATCGTGATATGGCTAAAACTTTGCACCATGTGCGCGGGCAGGTTTTGGATGTTGGCTGCCGCAATGGGCCTTTCAAGCATCTGCTGGGGCCCGAAACTCGTTATACCGGTTTGGATATTGAATCCACCTCGGTCTTTGGCCGACGGAATCCCGACGTGATCTACTACGATGGACGTACGATGCCGTTTGCCGATGCCTCCTACGACTTCGTGATCTGTTCGGAAGTTCTAGAGCACGTGCCAGACACCGAAACCTTCATCGCCGAAATCTTCCGAGTGCTCAAACCGGGCGGGCGGGCGATTTTCACCGTGCCCTGGTCGGCGCGCTATCACTTCATTCCGCATGACTACTACCGCTTCACGCCCAGTGCCTTTGAGCGGATTTTTGCGAACTTCAGCGATCTGAGTGTTCGCGCCCGCGGCACCGAGATCAGCGCAATCGCCGCCAAGTTTGTGGCGTTGAATGCGCGTCTCATCTTGCAAGGATTGCGACCGACCCGCTGGCTGACTGGGCTAGTTCCGGGGCTTCTGCTGCTTCCGGTGACCGCGTTGGCGCTGCTGTTCGGGCAGCTGGGAATCTATTTTCGCGTGGGATCGGACGTCGATCCTCTAGGATATACGATCGAACTTACGAAGTAGGGCTTTGGTCCGCTGCATCGCTCTTGGTGGCGACCAAAAAGATCGACTGCGCCAGAAAGCTGAAAGGCGTACGCTCGAGCAGATCGCCCAACCAAATGAGCGGTTTGATAAGAAAACTCGGAGTATTCGGTAAGAGAAAGTCCCGGCAGCGGAGTTCGTGCACGATATAGCCGTTTCGTTGCAGGCGTTCGGCGATCCAGGATTTGGTGAAGGCCATTTCGTCGGGATCAAGTCGCATGAGCCGACGTCCGAGTTTCGTGCCGAACATGAAGTACACGAGCGGGTTCTGTAGATTCGGCTCCCAGAAGACCAAGCGGCCGCCGGGCTTCAGGATGACCCGCAGGTTCTTGAAGACGCCATCGATGTTATTCACAAGGTGGTGCAAGATTCCGTTCCCGATGACGAAGTCGAATTGACCCTTATGCTGGTTCAGGAAAGCCGGTGCCGTCACATCCGCCAGTTGAAAACGGATGTTGGGACGGGCGGGCTGTGACTGCGCGGCCTCGATGAACTTCGGGGAAATATCCGCCGCCGTCAGTTGGATGCGTGGGTCATTCGCGACCAGAAATGACATTTCGGCCGTTCCGCAGCCGATTTCCAAAGCACGAACCGGGTTGGACGGCGAGGCGAGCAGCGCCTCGCGAATCCGGTCGGCGCGACGATGAGTGCGAACCGTCATCGCGGGCGATGGACGGAAAATCTGGTTAATGCCGTTTTCGTCAGTGATCAGTTCCAAATCAGTTTTTCTTTCTATCGCGCGCGAGGTAGTCGGCTTCCGAGTAAGCGACCTTCCCGCGCGTAACGGAAGTGCGGATGAATTTTGGCCGCGACTTCACCTCTTCGAGGATCTTCTTGATGTATTCGCCGAGGATGCTGATGGCAAGAATTTGCAATCCACCTAGTCCCAACGAAAGGACAACGATTGTCGTGAACCCCTTTGGGGCGGTGTTTCCCGAGAGGAACGTGTAGGCGACATAAAACACCCCGAGAGCGAAAGAGAGCGCCGTTACGGCCAAACCCAACGCCTGCATGAGGTCGAGGGGCTTCGAGCTAAACGAGAAGATCGCTTTCTTTGCCCACCAAATGTTCTTCGTGAAGTTATTTGTGGTCGTGCCGAACATACGCTCGGGACGCACGTAGGGGACGCCGGTCTGTTTGAAGCCGACCCAAGCCCGAAGTCCGCGCAAGAACATGTCGCGCTCAGGGAGTTGCAGCATCTTGCCTGCGACCTTCCGGTCGATGAGGGAAAAGTCGCCGGCATCTTCCGGAATCTTCACGTCAGCCATCCGAGAGAACAGTCGGTAGAAGGCTTTGTAGAAGAACTGCATGTGTAGAGGTGCTTCGCGCTGCACGCGCACGCCGTAAACCACATCGTAACCCTCGAGCCAACGCTCGGCGAGTTTCGGGATCATTTCGGGTGGGTCCTGTAGATCCCCATCGAGCAGAACGACCGCATCGCCGGTTGAAAGCTCCATACCGCTCATGAATGCCGCTTGGGATCCGAAGTTCCGCGAATGCGAAATTCCGATCACCGAGATGTCGCGTGCACAGATTTTCGCGATCACTTCAGCATCGTTTTCGGGACTGTTGTCGTTGACGAAAATGATTTCGTAGTCGCAGCCGATACTCGTGATCGACTCCTTCAGACGTTCGTACATGATCGGAATGGCTTTTGAGTCGCGGTAACAAGCGATGACGGCCGAGATCTTGCGTTGCTGGGGTTGAGTTTTCGTACCCTGCAAAAGACCGTGCGCGGCCGTCTCCCATTCGGCGGTCAGGCGAAGGCCGGTGGCAAGGTCCACTCGAGGGCGCCAGTTCATTTCGCTCGCAGCGAGTTCCCCGTTGCCGTACCATTCCGTGAGATCCCAGCGGCGGGGAGGCATGGTCCCGAAGTTCGGCTCACCGGGAATTTTGAAAACCTCACGAGCGGTTTGTGCGAGTGACGCAAGCGTGACTTTGCGGCTTGCGCAAATGTTGACGGATTCACCACGACGGTTGCGGCAAATCGTCGAGGCGGCACGAACGAAGGCCATCAAACAGTCGTCGACGTAAACGAAATCTCGCGAGATATCCGGATTCGTCAGAGACGGGTATTTGCCTTCAAGTGCGCGGTTGACGAGCGTCGGGATAAGCCGATTGCGGTCCTCCCAGGGGCCGTAAATCGAATACAGACGTAGATTGGCGCAGGGGAAGTCGTGCTTCAGGCCGAAGAACTTGATCATGAGCGCGGCGGCGCCCTTCGAGACGGCGTAATGACTATTGGGCAGCAGGGGGGCGTTCTCTTTCGGGCCCGCGGCGTTCATGCCGTACTCTGAAGATGACCCGGCCTGTACGAGAGCGTAGCAGCCCGTCTCTTGCAGGACTTCGATCAGATTCAGAAGTCCGATGTAGTTCACGTCGTGAATCTTCTGACTATCGCTTTGTCGCTCGTAAGCGCCATAAGCGGACAGGTTGAAGACCACTTGTGGACGGAACCGCTCCACGATACCGCGGATGTTGTCTTTGTCGGTGATGTCGCCGACGGTCAGATGTTTCGCCAGATCGATGCCTTCAGGAGCCGCCTGCAAACGCCATCCCAGATCTTTCGTGCGCACGAGAGCGAATACGTCTTGTCGGTGCTGTAGAAGTTGAAACAGAACGTGTGCGCCGATGAATCCGCCCGCGCCGACTACGAGGATCGGTCCGGGAAGCTTTTTGATTTCGGCGATGTCCTCCGCTGTCAGGGTCGACCGAAACAGAGCTTCGGTGTTCATAACATCCCTTTCATCGCTTCGATGATCGAGGCGGGATCAAGCCCGGACTCTCGTTGATGGAATTTCTGTGAACCATAAGTCCCTGAGGGATAGCCTTGGGCATGTTGGTGGCGGAACATCGCTGGGGACGTCCCGCCCCGCGCGAGAAGATAAACCAAATGCTCACCCAGTCCACCGCGCGCAACATGCTCTTCCAAAACTAAAAGTTTTCCGGTTTTTGAGAGGCTTGCGCGGATCTCAGTGATGTCGGCGTCCGTAAGTGGAAGTTGCGAAACGCTAAAAAGGTCCGCGTCGGTTCCGGAGTTTTGCACGGCTTCCCAGGCATTTCCCAAAAGCGGTCCGAGGACGACGACGGTGAGTGCCCGTCCTTCACGACGACGTTGGACCGCAGAGTAGGTGGTGAAAGTATCCAGCTTGCCCTTTGCGGTGAATGCTCCCAAGCGCAGGTAGGTGGGGCCTTCCCATCGCATCATCTCGTCACAGGCGATTCCGACTTCTTCGTCGCAGCAAGGAACGTACGCACGAAAGTGCGGAAGGCAGGTCGTGACCGCCAGGTCTTCCAGTGCGTGGTGAGTCGCGCCCATGATGCCGTAACCGTAACCGCCGCCATTTCCGACGACTTTGACGTTTTGCTTGTGAATGCCGGCATCCAGTCGCAGTTGTTCCATGGGGCGGAAGATCGCGAAGGGGGCGATGCTGTAGCACAAAGTTTTGTAACCGAAGCTCGCCATCCCGGCGGCCATTGAAACCATGTGTTGTTCGCAGACGCCCGCATTCAAAAAGCGTTCGCCCAGGGCTTTCTGCAATCCTTCGAAGGCGTTGTAACCCAGGTCTCCCGTCAGAAAGAAGCAATCCGTCGATGCGGGAAGAACGCGTTCCGTCCAGTCGCTGAAGGCTCGTCTCACGTTTTCCTCACCTGTTCGATCGCGTTGGCGAATTGTTCATCATTCATGGGTAGGTAGTGCCACTCGAATTTGTTTTCCATGTAGTCGACGCCAGCACCTTTGGTGGTTCGCGCGATCAGCATTTTCGGCTTCGCAGAAGTACTCGCCAGAATTCCGCGCATTTCTTTCGCTAAGGCTGAGTATGTATTTCCTTGCGTGGTTTCAAAACACTCATGACCGAAGCTCTCAGCTTTTGCGCGCAGGGGTTCGAGATTCATGATCTCCGTGGCGGAGCCGAGCCCCTGCAGCCCATTCGCATCGACGATTGTGATCAGGCGTCCCAGCTTCAGTTGGGCTGCACTCATTAAGGCTTCCCACGTGGAGCCTTCGTTCAGATCACCTTCCGAGACGATGACGACGGTCCAAGCCTCGTGCTTGGCGAAACGTTGCGCGAGCGCCATGCCCACGGCTAGCCCTAAACCGTGACCCAAACTGCCAGTTCCGAAGGGGACACGTGGAAGCGGCGATTTACAGGGAGGATGCGCGCTTAAGCGAGTCCCTTCTTTGTAGAAGTCAGTCAAGGGAACGCCTAAAAGGCCCAGTTCATCGAGCACGCAATAAAGTCCGCCCGCGGCGTGGCCTTTCGATAGGACCACACGGTCATGTTCACCGCGAAAAACGGAATGGCAGAGCATCAGGATTTCGAGACAGCTGAGCGAAGAGCCGATATGCCCAGCGTTTGCGCTTTTGTAGAGGTTCAGAAGTTTCTCGCGAAGCGCGGCACGACGGCTTTCGAGATGCGCGATATCTGAATCACGAATTTCATGTTTGTGCGCGTTCAACTCAGCACCTCGTTGAGCGTGAAAAAGTGAGGGATGTCATAGACTAAAATAGGGTAGCGCGGACGTAAAATGGAGGGGAGAGGTTTGGTTTGAGTGAGCACGATTCAAGCCTTGGGTCGGAGGTCTTCCGAGGACCACCATGAATCTTAATAAGTCCTTGATCACGCAAGGAAATTACGTTCTTTCGTCGGTCCAGGCAAGACCTGTTTTGATCGCAAAAATTGTCCGTTTGATGATCATGACCTAAGCTACATGAATGCAAGCAGATACATCGAAAGCAAAGAAGAACGTCGAACAGTTCAACTTGGATGTCAGCAATGATGGTTCCTATTCCTATACAACGACCGAATCCCTATCGGGTCGCTTCTCGAACGGTCGATTGTCTGATTCCATAGCATCTGCTTTTGAGTACCGCGATCAGCGGGTCCTCGACTTAGGTTGTGGGGATGGGGCTTATACCGTGGAGTTCGGGGCCTATCAGCCGAAGGAAGTCTTGGGAGTTGACCCCGCGGAGCTCGCAGTTGCTGCGGCAAAAAAACGTGCCGTAAATGTGGGCGTGGACCGAGTTGTCAAATTCCGAGTTGGAAATATCTACGACCTCGATCAAGTCTTAAATCTCAACGATTACGACTGCATCGTGATTCGCGGTGTTCTTCATCATCTTCCAGATCCGAAGAAGGCCATTCAGCTACTCAAAGGTTTCAAAGGAACGGTTGTCATTTTGGAACCCAACGGAAATAACCCGGTTTTGAAATTGATCGAGCGTCTCTCGCGGTACCATGTCGATCACGAAGAGCGTTCGTTCTTTCCGATGACGATCAACTGGTGGCTGGAGGATGCTGGATTTGATTTGCGCAACACTCGCTACGTGAATCTCGTACCTTTTTTCTGCCCAAATTGGATGGCTAGACTTCTACGTGTCTTTGAGCCGCTGGTGGAGCGAATCCCCCTTGTTCGTAACTTCGTCTGTGGTCAGGTTATGATCACGGCGAAAGCCCATTCAAGCCGCCGGCGATAGCATCTATTCCGCAGCTTTTAAGCGGAAGTCCGAGTGAATTTCGCCCATGGCGCGGAGAGTAATTTTCCCGAGTTCTCGCTCAGAGTTGGTCAAACCGATATCGGTTGTTTCATATTCCTATGCTCTCCAGTAGAGCTGTAGGTATCAGGAATGAATAAGCTCAAATTCGCACAAGACCGCACCTACCTAACAGAGTGGCAAATCGCCGTATTATTGGCTCTAGCTTTGAGCGCGGCGATTTTCGTCTGGCAAATTCCTTACGGACTGAACCTATGGGATGAAGGCTTTCTCTGGTATGGCGCTCAGGCGGTTTTGCGTGGAGAAGTGCCCATTCGTGATTTCATCGCTTATGATCCCTTCAGATATTATTGGTCTTCGTGGTTCATGACTGCTTTGGGAAGTGATGGTGTTATTCCCGTCCGATATGCCGCGATGGTCTTACAGAGCGTGAGTGTTGCTCTTGGTGCTACGTTAATGCTGGGGCGGGCAAGTCTGAGTGGTTGGCGATGGGTGATGGTTTTGAGCTACATCGTCATCGCGACATTGTGGATGCTGCGGTGGTATAAGGGCTTCGACATCTTCGCGTCGGTCTTGTTAGTTTTCACGACATTCCATGTCCTAACCCATCCGAGTTCAGCCAGATTCTTCATGGCGGGAGTGGTAGTTGGAGGAGTCGCCGTCTTGGGTCGAAACCATGGTCTTTATGGTGTCGTCGGTTTTGTCATCGCGACGGTGATGACCTCCTTTCTGGAGCGCAAAATAATCTCGATGAATCGTGTTCTACTCTTCGCTATTGGTGTCGTGCTTGGTTTCTCGCCCCAGCTCTTCATGCTGTGGTTGATTCCGGGATATTGGGCGGCATTTCTAGACTCTGTTCTTTCGATCATCGAGATGGGAGCAACGAATCTTCCGCTTCCCATTCCGATGCCTTGGGATGCATTTGGCGGCGGTGGGGCGTTGAGGCAGTTGAAAGATTTGACCGTGGGCCTACTCTTTCTGGGAATCGGTTTATTTGTCGCTGTTCCCTACGTCTTACGCAGATTTAAGATCGATCTTGAAGAGCGAACTCGTTTGGTCCTTATTGCTTGCGCTAGCTTTTCATTACCCTACGCGCACTATGCCTATTCACGGGCGGATTTAGAGCATTTGTCGCTGGGGCTCTATCCATTTCTAATCGGTATCTCGCTTCTCGCGCTCAATGTTCGCGGCAAAGGACGATTTGCAGTGGGTGTTATCATCATCCTGCTTCTGATGATTCCGTCTAAATTTGCGATCTTGCCTTGGAACATCCGAGAATTTGTCGCAGTCAATATCTCCGGGGAACGTTTGTGGATATCTCCTGAGGTCCAAGCGGAAATTCAGTTGATCGAGAAGATTAACCGTGAGTTCAGCTCTCGTGAGAATGACATTGCTTTTGTTCCTTTGTGGCCTGGTGCGTATTCCGTGCTTCGAAAAATCTCACCGATCTGGGAAATCTACGGTGTCCTGCCGAGAAACGACCGGTTTGAAGAGAAGGAAATCGCTTTGTTGCGTAAGAATGCCCCGAAGGCCATTCTAGTCTGGAACCTTTCGTTGGATGGTCGTGAAGAGTTGCAGTATCGTCATACCCATCGTGCAACGTATGAGTACATCCTAAAACATTATAGAGATAATCGGAGCTTCCTTGAGGAATTGCCTTACGAGTTTTTTACTAGTCAATGACGTTATCTGTGCAAAATAGGCAGACTGTGGGCGATTGAGCGGGAATGTGAATGTCTTATTCAAATCTTTCTAAAATTGTGATCTAGCGAGGGATCTTCAGGCCGTCTAAATGTTCCTTTATCGGTTTAGCTGGCGCACCGACCCAGGTATGATGCGAGACATGGTCCTTGTTCAGGTATGAAAGCGCACCTAGCAAAGTATGCTCGCTCACATTCATTTTTTCTTTCACTACTGAATTGAAACCGAAAAAACAACAGTCAGAAATGTTGCAGTGGCCACCAATAACAGCGCCAGCGGCGAAAAAATTGTGATTACCTATTTGTGTGTCGTGGCAGAGTACAGCATTTGTCCAAATAACATTGTTGTTTCCAATTTCCACACCGTGCTCAGCCACCGCCTGATCAAAGAAGATGTTGTTTACTCCGAGTTTGACCGAACTATGTATCTTGGCGTGATTTGAAACGAGGTTTACGATCTTTAATTTTGCATTATGGCATCTTTCGAATACTGATTTTCGTGCCTCCATATCCCGGTAACCTACAGCAATGATGAAGTCATCGCGTAGGTGTTTTGACTGAAGGAAATCATGCCAAGCGATGGCAGGTTCAGAGAAAATTAAGTCAGCGGTTGGATTATCAACTACAAATTTAATCGAGTGGTATCCGCAATTTTCGAGCGCGAGTTTAGCAACGCTGATGGCGAGAGAGCCTGCTCCGAACACTACTAAATTTTTCACTTAATGAGTACTACCCGTAGGTATTTGAATAACGACTTGCTGGCGGGGAGAATCGATTGAAGATAGCCCTCGATTCCTTCTGAACTTTCTCGGGTGCTACCGTGAATGATCCTTGCTTGATCAAGATACCATTCATATTCGAAATTGCATTCGCTGAATCCAATTTCTCTCGCCGCGAGTTCAAACTCCTTCGCACAAAAACCTCTAGAGATGGTCTTTCCAGGTTCAGCCTTTTCAAGCATAGTTGCATCGAGGCCAAAAGTTTTTTGGTAGTAGTCACCGTTATGTAGCGATCCCAAAATCTCTTTTCTTAAGATGGCAGGCAGTGTTGAATAGTCCGAATTTTCTCTTGAAATTCTGTCGAATAGTTCGATGAAATCTCTATTAGGATTTAAGTCAGAGTAGAAAACGCCTCCCGTTCGCAGCACGCGATATGCCTCGCGAAGGCATGCCTTGTAGTCCACTAGGTGATCCAAAAATGAATAGGCTGTGGCTAAGTCAAAAAGGTCACCTCCGAAGGGAGTATTCTCAGCAGGCGAAAGGTGTAGACTGATTTTTCCTGACGAAAGGTCGATTTGTTTCATCATATCTTCTGTGATATCGATGCCGTCAACGTGCTGAGAGAAATCGGTCAGCATATGTGTTAAGAAGCCTGTTCCACACCCAAAATCGATCGATCTTTGGCATTTATTGTGAAGGTATGTCGATACAATTCTTCCTAGGATATTCCGTACCTTCTCTTTGTTCTCAGGACGAAAATGTGGACTCTTATTGTACTCGCCTGAGTTTGCGAGAGCAGAGTGTACAAATATGTTTGCTTCAATTGCCTCTTGGCGGGCTTTTTCGTTTTTCATTTAGCCTCAATTCTCGCCTTCAAAGTTAAAAGACTCCGCCACTAGATATCTGGGGCGATTTAGTACTTCTTGATAAATTCGGAAAAGATAAGTTCCGATAATTCCAAGAAAGACCAAAATACTTCCGAGTGAAATAAGTGATACGAGCACTAGCAACGTAAGACCCGTCGGTAATGCCCTTCCAAGCATAGCGAATTGAATAAAAATAGTGGTTCCCCACACAATAACGATAAATAGAAGTAGGGATCCGAAGTAAATAGATACTTTGTGAGGGATATCAGTATAGCTGATGAGAGAGTTGACTGCCAACTTGAGGCGTTTAGTGAAAGTGTAGGAGCTCTTTCCGTTGCTTCTATCTCGAAAATCTAGAGTTACGAATGAGCTTCGGAATCCCATGAAAAACATGAGTGGACCATAGAGCACCTCAACTTCCTTGAATCGCAATAATGCGTCTAGAAATTTTCGATTGAACATTCGAAATGTACCGACATTCGTGGGCACAGAAGTCCTGACGATTTTCGAGAAGGTGTAGTGATAGAGGACCGAGGTAATCCTGGAAGAGAATTTCTTTTCTCCGCGCTTTTTGATGCAGTACACGACATCAACTTCAGATTCGTCCATCTGACGGATTAGGTACGGGATGTCTTCCGGCGAGTCCTGAAGATCTGCATCCATAAGGACTATCCTCGATCCTTTCGCATTCTCGAAGCCGGCACAAATGGCAGGATGTTGGCCGAAATTGCGCGATAGAGAAAGAACTTTGCATCTGACGTCTTCGGTAGCAATTGTTCTAAGAACTTCGAGCGAGGTGTCTCGGCTGCCATCGTTTATCAGTAGAACTTCAAAGGATTTGCCAAGTGAAGTGAACGTAAGTACGAGGCGTTCAAATAGTTCTCGTACTGTTGCCGAGTTATTATATACTGGAATTACGACTGAGTATTCAATCACGCTCTATCCTTGATTGGCTTTATAAAGCCGCTGGTCCTCAGGCACAAAAAACTCTTCTAATGTTTTGGGTAAACGTGTGTCAAAGCCGATAAGTCTCCGTGCTTGCTCATTAAGTTGGGACGATATTTCTGGCTTAACAAAATGCACCCAATCCATGCGCTGTTTCATGAAGGACCTACAGCAGTTCATTGTCATCGAGTGTCTCCAAGCATCTGACCGATTTGCTCCAGTGCGATGCCACAAGCGGGCATGGAAAGTAATTAGCGAGCCGGCTTTGCAAATCACTTTTTGCGCGTTGTTATTGAAGTGGCTTTCGCTTGGAGAGTCTTCAACATGATGGGAGCCGGGCAGAACTTCTAAAGCCCCATTGTCTTCAGTGTAGTCACTTAAAACCCAAATGACGCCCAGATTGAACGCATATCCAAGTTGAAATCTAGGTGAATCAATGTGAATTCGATTCGAATAGTTCGTCCCGTTTGGGGGAATGGAAGAGGATGTTGCTGCGTACATGATCCACGACTTCCCAAGGAAGTTACCGATCAAGGGTTGTAGGCGTGCATCTTCAAGGAGGCCCGCGAAATCCAGGTCGTAGGTAATTAAGTCGTGCAATTGGTGACGATCAAGATGGCTGCGAGCCGAGTTAGGGACCGGAGAAAACTCTGACACCGCACTTTGAAGTTTATTGCAAAGTTTAGAGCACAACGGAAGCGGAAGAAAGTTAGGGATGACGTCAAATCCGCGAGTCAAGATATTGTACTTTTGCGTTTCTTGCTCATCTTGGGAAATTGGACGCAATTTAAACTGGGAATCAAGAAGATTCATTTTCGTACTCCTGAACTCACTTTTTACCGAACTTCATAAATTGGGGTGATGTTTTTCCGCAATTAAATAGCAGATCTAAGATCGACACAGCATGCTCGAACTCTCCCCATAGCTGCGGATAAGGAGGATAGCCTTCGTAACTAAACCATTCTGTTTGAATATTTGAGCGATCAAACAATTCGTCCGAGATATAGGCCTTAGCCGCTGGGCCAGACACATATACCTGAGCATCCGCTTGTCGGCAAATATTCACGAGTCTTTCGTTTCTATCTCCCAAAAGTTTATAGTCCCAGCTCGTTGACAGTTTTGTAACGATGCCGAGGTACTCGCAAATTTTTCCTATCAAAGCATGATTGAGTTCTGACAAAGAGGTGAACCTACGGTTCAAGTACAATGGCGAAATTAAATCCGCGATCTCGTCAAATTGCGGCGCTTGTTTATAATTTAACTGGAGGGCTCTCCAGTGCTTGGCCTGCCAATCACTATTTGGTAGAGTTACTTCCCTAATTGTCCGACTTATGTTTTGGCCAACTGGAACAGATAGCCAAGCGGCACCTTGAGGCGTTTTAATTTTATTTCGGTTACGCCAGTCATTCTTCGTGAACTGCATGTCATCGTAGAATACAAATTCATCGACCGAGCCGATGAGGTCAAAATACCCCTTCCAAGGAATATAGTTGGATTGGAGGATAGCAATTTTCTTCACAATAACCCGGACGTTTTCAGGATTTCGCGATATGGCCTATAGTAGGCACAGACCATCTATTCTTACTGATCTAATATCAAGGTTCATCTTACAGCAGATAGCGAGATAATGCTTCTTACCGAGGCTCGCCGCATTGCTTCAGGGATGCTCAGACCTTTAACTTTTGAGTTGGGGGCGAGATTTCCGCGTGAAATTACCTAGAAAATTGAATGTCAGACCGAGAGCGATAACTAGCCAGAATATATTTACCCAGATCATGAAACGGCCGAGTGCTTTAAATTCCGTTTTTAAGCTCGATGAGCCCTTCGGAAGATAATATGCCTGATAAACTCCGGCGAACGGGAAAGTGCGGAGAAGACGTTCATTTCCTTCTTCGTCTATGGACGTGCCACTCCAGTTCTCGTGAAAGATGTGACTAAAAACTGCGATGGAATCCGTTGGTACGCGCAAAATGAATTCGAATGAGTCCGATTCTTTTGAATTTGCATTCAATTTCGATCCGATAGGCAATTGATTTTTGTGCAGGTGTTGATCGATTTTATCTGCTGGAAATACCTGCCCGAATCCGAAAGGGTTCTTCACCTTGGAGAAGTGGAGTCCGTCAATTGCTAAGGTTGGAAGACTGCACGAGGACTCTGATCTTGCTTCAGATGAAACAAGAATCTCGATATTACTTAACTGGAAAATTATGTCGTCACAAGATGGGGAGATGTACAGGTTCGATCGTCCTAATGTTGACATTTTTCCGCCAAGGCGACCGATTGCGCGATGATAGAACTTAGATGATAGGCTATTGTAAGTATGTGCGCTGGAAAGGTTTAAAGCGGCATTACTGTTAGGGGGAAGGAATGAAACATCGTTGCTGGTAATGGCAAATCTTCCCCATTGAGATAATTCATTGACGAGGTAGTTGGTGCTTCGCGATCTCTGCCTCATGTCTGAGTAGGGCTGCCATACGATTAGTTTCAGGTTTAGCAGTACAACGAAACTCAAGGCTACTAGAACAACTGCCGTACTGCGGACGTGATGATTTGTAGTGAACAACACTACCAATAGCATTGCGTAAGGTATGAAGGCGACCCAGCTTAGGCGTAGTCCTAAGGCCGCAGTACACCAAACTGCTGAACCAAGAAGTATAAGAAGTACTGCTCCTATCAAGAGGAGTTTAGACCTTTTTAGTCGGTCTCGTAAAAGTAGATCGGCACCATTTAAACCAAGGATGAACAACGGAACGAAGGCATAACTGAGTGGGTTTCCACGAGAAAAACCGAAGCCTAAATATTTGATTGAGAACTCATAGACTCTTGGTGAGAACGCCATCAAGGCTAGTGCGCTCAAAATAGCAATCAATGGAAGTTGTGATCTGGACAACCTTAAACCGGCCAGAACGAGAAGAAGTGCGGGCCATGGTAACGACACTGCTGCGAAGGGAAGTGGGTAATCGTTCCGGATCGGACTGCCAACAAGGTCTGGTGTGAAAGTGACAAGGAAGAACTTTGCTAGGTCATTAAGATTGGCAAAAGCGGTTTGGCTTTGAGCAAAAAAACTATAGCCCGCACTGATGCGTGAGGAATTCTGATGCATATGGTACACGTCAATAAACGGAGTTATGCTAGCTAAGACGCCGATACAGACACCAGCAAATGCGGTAACCCAAATCATTCGCCCGCGTGAGCTGCGGTACGAAAGCCAAGTAAGAAGAGCTGCGAAAATGTAAGCCGCGTAGACTGAAGCTTGTGGTGTCGCTATCATTAAGTGGCTGTAAACGCAGAATCCTAAAATCAAGCTATTTGATATGTTTTGGACTTGAGTAAGCCTAATTAGTGAATAGTAAATTCCTAGAGACCAACACCAAATTCCGATGAAGAGTGGAAAGCTCGTCCAGAAAAGAACAGCTGGAGAGGTAGCGGAGACGATAGCGCATATTAATCCTGCGATTGGGTGTGCTTGGGATTTGCGTCCTATTTCGATAGCAAAGAAACCGATTAGATAGATGAATCCTAAAACAAAAATCGTTTGAAAAATCCAAGCATCTTTAACTAGGAACGAAAGAATCCATGATGGAAAGTATGCGGGGCTTAAGCTACCTACATGATATTGTGGGCTTCCAAGTTCATTTCTCATGCTCCAAAACTTAAGATTACGAGAGCTGTCATTGTTTAGCTGTATATGGAGTCTAGGTATAAAACTGTTGCCATAATCGGAAAACTCCCGCCGCTCGAAAGACGAATTAGTCGGAAGATTGACGTCATCACCAGGCGGGTATGGCGCAATTACGAAGCCGTTCAGAGCAGGTAAAGAAATGACTATGGCAATTATCAGCCACACGATATGGATTGTTTTGTACGATAGTGAGCGGAGTCGACTGAGGTACATATGTGACTATCGAGTCTCTTTTAGAGCTTGATTGAGCACCTCCACCACTCGAGCAACGTCTGTAATGGACATTCCAACCCAAAGTGGCAGTCTTAAAATTCGCTCAGATAGGTCGTCAGTTATATTCAAACTTCCGCCGGTCTTCCCATATTTTTTGCCCCCTGGTGAAGAGTGAAGAGGCACGTAATGAAACACTGCGGACACGCCAGATTCTTTAAGTTTTGCAAGAATACGTTGTCGGTCAATGCCCCGGTCGAGAATTACGTAGTACATGTGAGCGTTATGACCGCAATGTCTTGGTATTGTCGGGCGTCGAAGGTACTCCGCACTCTCTAACGCTTCTAAGCATTTGTGATATTCTTCCCATACCTGCATTCGCAATTCCGTAATCTTTTCTGCATCCTCTAGTTGTGCCCACAGAAACGCGGCGATGAGTTCGCCTGGAAGAAAAGATGAGCCAACGGTTTGCCAAGTATACTTGTCGACTTCTCCACGAAAGAATCGGCTTCGGTCTGTGCCTTTCTCGCGAATGATTTCGGCTGTCTGAATATATTCTCGGTTGTTAACAAGGATAGCTCCTCCCTCACCTGAGATTACATTCTTTGTTTCATGAAAACTGTAGGCGCCGAAATCTCCGATCGCGCCCAATGCTCGTCCCTTGTACGTCGACATAACACCTTGAGCGGCATCTTCGACGACAGGGATCTTGTACGTTCTTGCCAAATTGATAATTTCATCCATTTCGCAAGCAACGCCAGCATAATGAACAGGTACAATTGCACGAGTCTTCTCGCTGATTGCGCTTTCGATTAACCTTTCATCAATGTTGAGGGTATCCTCTCGAATGTCGATAAAGCGCGGAACAGCGCCCCTCAAAACAAATGCATTTGCCGTTGAAACAAATGTGTACGATGGCATTATGACTTCGTCCCCTGGCTGTAATTCCAAAAGTAACGCCGACATTTCCAAAGCAGCGGTGCAAGAATGAGTCAAAAGAGCAGAAGATGCTCCAGTTTTCTCCGTGAGCCACCGATGGCAACTCTTAGTAAACGGGCCATCGCCGGCAAGCTTTCCGTTCGCATGGCATTTTGCGATATATTCTAGCTCTTTGCCCGTCATGTGGGGCCAATTGAAGGATAGTTGCATTTTAGACATAGTGTCTTTCTATGGTTGATGATTCACTTCATAAATTTGGAAAAGCCAAGGTTCGATACTTCGAGCGTTTGTTCGTAGTCCGTAACGTTCCATGTAGTATTGCTTGAGAATAGATATTCGAGCCTCATCCGCAATGATTGCGGTGCGAGAATTGTTGAGCGTGTAAAGATAGATGTCATCAAAACCAAGGCGCTCCATCCAATAGTCGTTAAACGGAGATTGCGACGTTGCTCCGAGACCGAAAAGGTTTATCATCCGAAAGGATTCAAGGCTATCAAGGGGGTGGACGAATTCGATCCTAAGCATTGGCCCCCACAAGACAACGAGATCTAGCGGCATTGACCGTAGGGTTTTTAAGCGCTCACTTAACTGTTTGTTTTCGTTTGTGAGCTCAATTTTCTTGGCACTTATCTTGTGATAAGAGAACGCCAATATGAGCATTGAAAGTAGAGTTAAGGTTAGTTTTCGTTTCGAGACATGCCGTGGCCGAACGAGCATCAAAGGCTGTAAGATAATCGCGTCACCTACTCGATCAGGCATCTTCAGAAGGAGCCCCAGCCCGAAGAACAATATTGAGGATAACGCAAATTGAAATAAGCTGTCGCGAAAGCCACCCGAAAAAAAGACGACCAGGGCTACCAACATCGACAAGAAAAGATATTCGGGCTGTAAGTATCGAGCGAAAGTTTGAACGCGATCCAGTCTGAAGTAGTTGTCCAAAGTAAAGGCGCCGAGCGCCCTTAAAACATCGATCGAAAATACCTTTCGATCAGCGTAGTTCCACGTTCGAAGCATCTCGAAATCATTTGCTGAGAGACTCGAATTTTGAACTGCTTCACTGTCGCTACGGACCAAATTATAGTCATTGATGTTTGCTCGTAGTTCGTTGAACTCGAAAAAACCTTCCCACCCTTCACGGTCGTAGTGGCTAGTGTTAAAGTAGGACCCTATACCCATTAAGACAATCAAAGCTACTGTCGTAAGAATAGAGTTAGGATTTATTCTGCGCTCGCGAAATACAGTTGCGAGTTGCATAACTACTAGGGTGAATAACCCCAGGTATGAGGCCATTGGCCGTATCAAGTAGGCTATCAACATTAACGTCGCACCACAAAATTGATTGCGCTTCTCATTCTGAGTCATCAAAGAGACTGAAGTTATCGAAGTAACCAATGCTACAGTGGTGAAGTTGAACTGTAGGACTAGGAGTATCGCTAGAGCGGCTGAGAGCAAAATGCAGGTTGCTATTCCAGCAGCTGAGTATTTTAGTCGAATAACTATGTAAATCGATAAGATTCCCAAAATATATAAGATCAAGAAGTGCCAACTCACCGACGGGAATGAGTCGAAGAGAATATTTAATAATCGGCCATATAGGTAGTGTGTGAAAACAGTGAACTCTGTTCCAACTGGAGACAAGCCGACGCCCTTCGTCCACATTAGAATAGCGACATCGTCATTTGTGCGGTAATAGGAGGGTAGCCATGCGACCATGGAGATAAGCGCACCTAAACTCGAGAAGTGTAGAAGACACCTTGCTAAGATGGATTTAGTCACCTGGAATCATGCCTTCGGCTGCAGATGAATTCTTCGGTCCGTAATATAGCCGCACGTGCGAATTGACGATTTTGAATTTCGCAAACTTCTGCTCGATGTAAGTTAGGACTCTTGGATTTGTACTTGCAAAGTTCAATTCTTTTCTTCCGTCGAGATCTTGTAGGTCCAGAAGAGCGAAACTAATTTTTGATTCTTCCATTCGTTGAATCTCTCTAAGCTCCGCCTGCTCTCCTCTTGCCCACAGCGCGTAAACTGCCCACATCGGCGATCTTGCCGAGTATAGCGCGTATGCTCCAGGCATAAATGGGGCGACCAGAAAACCATTCTCCTTGCCTCCAAAACTAGATACAGCATCTTGTACTACTGAAATCTCCGAATACTGGTTAGCGTCCACGGCTATTTGATCACCATGCACTTCGACAATATGGCATGGCTGTTCCGCAAGGCATTTCCAGCCTGAAATATAGGGCAGTGCTAAAGTAAGACCTGAAGCAGTTAGTGCGAGTAGAATGAGTGTTCGATACGGCTTGCATAATTGTACAAGTGCGATCGTGAAGAAAAAAATCGGAAATATTCCAAGTGCAAAATGACCGATATCGGCGCGCGAAAATGCATAATGAACATAAGGAAGAACTAAACATGCGCTGCCAATCAACATTGGGCTTCGGAGGGATGGGAGCCAGCGACTCAAAAACAGAACTGCGGGCGCGAGAAAGCAGCAGAGAGCGAACCAAACAAATCCAATGCCAAGCAATAGATCTCGAACCTCTGCTAAGGAAAAACTACTTATGATTCTGGACGGCGTGGGCCAAGGAACCGGGAGGGGAAGATTTGTGGATTCGATGGTGAACAAAAACAGAACGCTATCTACAAACGCGCCAAAGGCTCCTTGGTAGAATAGCATCCACACAGCAATCGGGCTGTAGCCAACGATCACGCCCATTGTGAACGAATTGATCGAGCGAATGCGGCAATTACCTTCTTGTGATCCATGCCAGAGAGATGTCGAATACGCGAGTATTGCGCCAAACAAGGCATACACGCCGTGATTTCTTCCAACTAGCGCTGCGAAGCCAACGGCTAGTCCGAGCCTAAATTCGTTCCATCGTTCATTTGGGTTGCTCAGAAAAACAGTTACGCTAAATACGCTGAAAATTGCTATGGCTGCATCGTATGTCTTGTGCCTTGGACTCATCCATGCGGCCAATGCGATCGAGAGAATCGCCACCATAAATGGGTGAATTGTTATTTTCTCTTGTTGGAGTATGCGGATTCCGTAGAAGATTCCTAAGGCCTGAATAATTGCAATTGAGAAACGAATGGGTACAATTCCTTCGTTGCCCCAGAGAACTGAAAATACTGCGCTCCAGTAGTAACGGAGGGGATCATAGGACATAAAATCTCGGAACGCTGTCTCGCCCTGTAAAACGCGTTGAACCCCGTACCAAAGAAAACCCTCATCCCACAAGCTTAAGGATAGCCTCGAGAAGAGCAAGTACATCAAGCCCGCGACTGTGCTCGCCCAGATGGCCGCGGCATACCGTCCAGCACCGCGGGAATGAAAGAAAAACTTAGTTCGCATTTAAGATTGGGCCTTACTTCAAAAAGTTACGTTCGACTATAATCGTCTTGATATCGAGTGATATCATCTTCGCCAAAGTAGCTTCCGAGCTGAACTTCGACGAACTTCATGACGGACGTACCGGTATTGCGGATACGGTGCTTGGCTTGCAGTGGGATCTTCACGTAACTGCCCCGTTCGACGGGTATGTCCTGTTCGTCGAGCACGACGACGCCGCGTCCTTCGACGACAAGCCAATGCTCTTCGCGTTTGGTGTGCGACTGATAGCTGATCTGTTGACCCGGGTTCACGAAGACGACTTTGGATTTGAACGAATCTGTATTCTTGAGAACTTCAAAGCCCCCCCAGGGACGTTCCTCATCAGGATGCTGCTGCAGGAGTGAAGGTGCTCGACTACCGACTTGTTCGACGACCTCTTTCACTTTTTGCGATTGCCCTCTGCGGGTAATAAGAAGTGCGTCCTTGGTATCCACGACGATCAGGTCGTCCACTCCGGCGAAGCTGTAGAGTTTGTCGGGAAGCGTATGCACATAGTTGTTCTCGGAGTCCACGGTGACATGATTTGGCGTTTCAAGTTTGCCTTTGATCTCTGCAATCGCGTCCCAGCTACCAACGTCATCCCATCCCATATCACACGGGACACAGGAAAGTTCTGTAGGCCCTAGCTTCTCAATAATTGCGTAATCGATACTGATGTTTTTAATCTGCGAGTAAACCGTTTCAAGATTACTAAGGTCGAGTTGGACGCTTTCGATAAGTCTCCACATCTCGGGTTGATGAAGACGGAGTAGGTCGGCCATCGTGCCAATCTGGAAAATAAATATTCCGGCGTTCCAGTAGTGCAACCCACTTTGCAGGAATTTCTTCGCGGTTGGGAGGTCAGGTTTTTCGTGAAAACGCTCGACGGACTTCAAAGTCTCACGAGCGCTTGCCGGTACTTCTGAGCTCGTCTGAATGTAGCCAAAGCCGGTCGCGGGATAGTACGGACGAATGCCTAAAGTGACGACTTTGCCTCTTGCGGCCTCGGACTCGGCGGCGCGGACAGCGATCTGAAAGGATTTTTCCTGAGTAATAAGCTGATCTGCCGGAAAAATACCGACGAGTTGATTCCTGTCGGTGTTTTGACGGAGTACATGGCAAAGCAACGCGATAGCGGGCGCCGTATTGCGGCCCACGGGCTCTAGAATCAGATGCTCGAGAGGGATCTGCAATTGCTTTAGTTGGAGAACCGTCTGATCGCGCAATCCTTTGTTGGTAACAATCCAAGGTGATCCAAAAGCTGTCAGTCGACGCAAAGTCATCTCTTGTAGGGTTTGCTCGAAAAAGTGGCAAAATTGTTTCGGCGTCTTGGCTCGAGAAAGAGGCCAAAGGCGGGTGCCGCTGCCGCCGGATAGGATGACTGGGATCAAGGAACTCCTCCAAAGTTACTTAATAGCCTAGAAATCGGAGGTGTGGAAACATAACACGCAGCAGTGTGAGTCCCTAAGTAGAACGGAGTATTTTTCCGTTCGTGCAGCGCCTTCGAATCCGTATCTATTGCCCATATTTTCCGTACCCCATCACAGAAGGGGCTTACCAAGTCATGTTCGATCAGATTCGGAGCCTGGCGCAATGGCACGATGTGGAGCTAGTTACTTGGAAAGAAAGTGCGGATCGAATCTCTAGAAAGACTCAATTGTCTGACCCGTTTCAGGGAAAGGTCAAAGTCGTTAGCTGGGGAGAAGATGAAACAAGCCGTGAGGGGATTGGTAAACGTACCCTGCGAACGCTGAATAGCCTGTTCAGCGCAGCACCAAGTCCAGCCGACTTCTACTACCCACGCTCCTTGGACCACCGCCAAGAGTTGTCTGAAGTTGATCTGGCGATCTATCATTATACATATGCGTGGAACTGGTTATCATCCAGGGACAATGTGCGAGAGAAGACGCGGGTTCTGCATTTTCACAATATAGAATCCGACCTCTATCGCTTGAGGGCCGAAAACGAGAAAATTGGCCCTTTTCGGGTTATCCACCGAATGAATGCGCGAAAGCTGACCGACATCGAAAGGATACTGCCAAACCTCGTGGACGAGTGCTGGTACGTCAGTGCCAAGGACGCATCGGATTTCCAAACTCGTCTTGGACATCCTGCCGCCTGCCAGCGAGTCAGGCCCCCGAGTTATGACCCCGCCCGCCTTCTCCAGCGCCAGCGGCGATTTGTCGAGGACCTCGATCAGAGTCGGCGCATGGGGAGCGTTCTGGGTTTTGTCGGGACGCTCGACTTCGCGCCGAATATCTTGAGCCTCGAGTGGATCCTGGATCGCCTCGGTCCCGAGCTTCTTCGTCGGGGTTGGTCCGGAACCCTTCGTGTCGTAGGTCGCAATCCGAGCCCCGAGATGCGGGAGAAGTTGAAGCAATATCCTTTCGTAGAGTATCTCGGTTTTCTGACTGATATGGAGGATTTCTGGTCCAGTCTCTCGGCTTTTCTGATCCCGCATATTGAGGGATCGGGCGTTAGAGTTAAACTTTTGGATGCTGTGGCTTCGGGAATTCCTACTTTGGCGAATTCAGCGGCAGTCGAAAGAGTCGACAAAGCACTTATTGGATCTTCCCTTCTATGGGTTTCCGACGATCCTCAGGATTGGGTTCGTCGGATACTCTCAATAGACGGCCACCAAGAGAGAAAGTTATTGGCGATGAAGCCTCTAGAGCAAGTCTTGGACGGGAATTTTATTTACGGAGACTTCCGTGAGTAATACCGATCAAGAGTTGGGTGCGATGTCGGTGCGCCCCGCCGGGCACTTGCTGGCTCGCAACGTATTCATCAACATCATCGGGCAGGCACTGCCGATTCTCATCGCGTTTTTCTCGATCCCTGGATTGATTCGTGCTTTGGGGACCGAAAAGTTCGGCGTTTTGGCTTTGGCTTGGGTGCTCGCGGGATACTTCAATCTCTTCGACCTCGGGCTGGGCCGGGCCGTTGTGCGAACCGTGGTTCAGAAAATTCCCTTGCGTAACTCTGAGCTTTTTCAGGCGATTTGGGCGGCACTCCTCATTTCGGTCTCCCTGGGTATTTTGGGCGGTGGGATTCTTTACTTTTCGTCGGAGTGGTTAACGGTTCATTTCTTTTCCGTCGACAATCGGCTGCACGGCGAGGTGTTGAATAGTCTAAAGATCATGGGGATCGTCATTCCTTTCGTGGTGAGCTCGACCATATTTCGCGGGACTCTTGAGGCTTTTCAGAAATTCGATTGGATCAACTTCATACAGGTTCCCATTGGGGCGTTGACCTACCTTTTACCGTTAGCGATGACGGCTTATACCATCGAGCTTCCCTGGATCATCGCCACGTTGGTCTTCGCGCGAATTCTGATGTGGGTGCTGATGTTAGTCATGTGCGGTCGCTGCCTTTCGGGATATCCCAAAGGCTTTCGGGTGCCGCGAAATGTCCTGCGGGAGCTACTGAGTTTTGGATTCTGGATATCCATGTCCAATCTGATTCAGCCCTTCCTTTCGTATCTGGATCGCTTTCTGATCGGTTCGATGATTTCGATGGTGGCCGTTGCGTACTACACGGCGCCGATGGAAATCGTGCTGAAGTTTTGGATTCTACCGGGCGCCGTGATTAGCGTGATCTTTCCGGCGTTCTCCGCGCAGGCTGAGTCTTTGCCTTCACTCAGAACTTTATATTTCCGAAGCACCAAGTTTCTGGTGATCGTCATCGCGCCGCTGTCCTTTTCTCTGTCCGTTCTTTCGGAAGAGATTCTTCGCCTGTGGATTAACCCCGAATACGCACATCAGTCGGCCGCCGTACTTTCGGTCCTTGCGCTCGGAATTTTCGCGAACTGCATCGGTTTTGTACCCGCGGCCTTCTTGCAGGCCATCGGAAAGCCTTCGCTCCCCGCGAAACTACACGTCGTGGAGTTTCCCTTGTACGCGCTCTTTCTCTATGTCGGCCTCCGATTCAATGGCGTTGTCGGTGCGGCGGGAGCATGGATGGTGCGTGTGCTTTTCGATAGTTTGGCCTTGCACTACGTGTCGCTCTCGCGCCTGAAGGCAACAGAAGGGTTGGCGCGCGCGGTCTTAGGGATTCTTCTTTTCTTTGGCCTCGCGGCCGTGACGATGCCTCTTTCTTTGTCGTTACGTATCGCTTCTGCGGGCGCCGTTTTTCTTCTGACGCCGATCGTGGGCTGGTACTGGGTTCTCAGCCTCGAAGATCAGAAGTATCTGTTGAACCGCATTTTGAGATTTAAGACGGTGGGTCCATCCTCGGGATTGCGTCGCGGCGGGGTTCGAAAGGTGGGCATTGCCATGGCCGTCTACGATCCGGATCCGAGGATGTTCGTAAGGCAATTGCGTTCCCTGAGGGCACAGGACTTCCGGAGTTGGGTTTGCTATCTCACGGTTGATTCGTCGGTTGCCGAGATCACAAAGAACTTGGAGGTCGCGGCCGAGCTTTCGGACCCTCGTTTCCGCATCTTTGAGAATTGTGAGAGGCTAGGGGCAACCAAAAATTTTGAACGTGGCGTCTCGATGGTTCTGGCGGAAGATATCGACGCCGTCGCGTTCTGCGATCAAGACGACGAATGGTATCCGCAGAAGCTTTCGAGGTCTGTGCACTTTTTGGAATCGAAGCCGATGGGATCTTTGGTTCATTGCGATATGCGGGTTGTCCGTTTCACGGATCGCGGGAATGAGTTGATCGCGGAGTCGGCCTGGAGACATGAGGATCGGCAAGTGGAAGAGCAGTCACCCGCCCACTTCCTGATCCGCAACTGTGTCACTGGAGCGGCCAGCCTGATGGACGTGGAACTTCTGCGCTCCCACTGGAAAATCCCGGACTCTTTCAAGTATCATGATCAGTGGTACGCCCTCGTGGCGGCGGCTCGCGGAGGTGTCTATCCGATTCCCGCTTCGCCGCTCTACGACTATGTTCAGCATGATGGGAACGCCGTTGGCGTCGTTCCTTACCAGGGTTTCTTCTATCGTCCACCGGGGACGAGCTTTCAGGAACTCAAGGGGCGCGCCATTGAGTCTTGGAGAATCACGGATCGTATGATCGCGGACTATATGAGTTTTGGATTCAAGCTTGGCCTCGTCGAAAGAGGTTGGCGTTCGAGCACTTGGTTCGGAGGTTTGTTGTATATCGGGGTCGGACTTTTGCACCTTCGGATCGACCCCTCTTTCGCGCGGGCGTGCGCGATCAAAGGCTGTGGCCGGATCCTCGATCGATCCGCCGTTGCGGATGAAGCATATGGCGTTCGGTGAGGTGATCCTCGTTTATCTCGAGTGGGGGGACCGAAATCGCGAGGTGGCGCTCAGGACCGCTATCGAGACGACGAGTCGAATTTTTGCGGATATCCCGTTGAGAATCGTGATCGTCGACAACAAGAAGATCTGCGTGCCATTTGATCAAGCGGTGGTTCTGGAAGGGGACAACTCGGGGCGTGAGTTTTCCGGTTGGGATGTCGGGATTCGGCACATCTTCTCTCGACCCGCGGCCGCGACGGCGGTGTTCGTTTTCGCCAACGATACGCTCGCGGTGAATTATGGCGGGGGCTTTCTTAAGATGTTTCGTCCTTCGGAAATCCAGAAGCGAGTTCAGGCTGGATGGACCTGCGGTTATGTGGACGAATATCCGTCGGGTGTCGAGTTTTTCGGATATTCACTTCGGAGCTGGATTCGGACAAACTATTTCGTGATGCCCGCGGTGACAGTGCGTAAGCTGGGGCGCTTTTCCTTCGAGATGGATTGGTCGAAAGTGTTCGGTGGCGAGTCTCTCTTCGCGAGAGAGGCTTTGGTGAGCCCCAGTCTTCGTGCTTACTTGCATGAGTGGCTGACCGGAAGAGTGGACCCTGGTTATCGCTTGGGCGCAACATGGCACTCGGCGAAACCTTGGACCCAGGAAAACCATGAGAATTTACGTCTGAAGGCTCAGATGATTTTGACTGAGCTTGTTCTTAGCCAAAGAATTCGCAAGGTCTCCCCGGGGATTTTTGATGTTCGTACATCTTTGTTTCGTGCCGGGGGCCTCTATTATGTCGCCGAAGCTCTGCGAGTTCTGCGCCTCGCCCGACGTCTTCGCGCGAAGTTTTGGCGTGTCGGGGGCGAAAGTACTAAGTAAGAGCTTTGCGCAACGACTTCGCCGTGCGGAAGAGGAGCTGGTTTTTCCGTAGGGCATGTTCTATGCGAGATCCCCATGTCGCGAATTTTTCCTCGAGATAACCGCGTTGGGGGCGGAAGTAGAAGTGATAGAAGTGATTGAGGCTGTGGTCCAAAAAACGCAGCCGGACGTCGGAGTCGGCAACGACCGTTGAGGAAATAATATTCACCGCTCGCAAATAGCTTTCACCCATACTGCGAATATCTTTACACATATTAGTACCATGTTGACGATAAAGACAGACGGTATCTTCGATGGTTAAAGACTTTCCGATATTCAGGAGTTCCGCCCAAAAAATGAAGTCTTCTTTCGCCCGCATCCCCGAACGGAACGGACCATCGGCGTTCAGCTTTTGAAGGGTCGTGCGGCGGAAAAGAGCGCTGTGAATCGGAATCGAAATCGAGGTCTCCCAGCCGAAAAGAATGTCTGCACCGGTGACATCTGTCGCGAGTGGCGGCAAGTCGCTGCCCCAGGTTTGGACGAGTTCTCGATCACTAAAAAGATATTTACCGATGACGACATCTACTTCCGAATGTGTGAGGAAAGCCTTCAATTGTTTTGCGGAGTCAGGCAAGAGCACATCGTCGGCATCCAAGAAGCGAACAAAATCTCCTGTGGCCTTGCGAAAGCCTGCATTTCGCGCTTCGGCCAAGCCGACATTCACCGAAAGAACTTCTGCACGCACACCCGGAATTTTTGTGAAGGTAAGAATTTCTTTCTCGATCTCTTCCGAGTTGCCATCGCTGACGACAATGACTTCGTGCTCGACGTCGGTCTGAAGGAAACTGCTTTGGATGGCATCCAGCAAATACTGGGTGTCACGGAAGACAGGGATAACCGTTGTGATTTTCATGTCAGGCCGTCCTTCTCAAGTGCTTTGGATATCTTGGTGGCGCCAAGTCGTCGAATCAAGAAATCTCGGGGAGCCCATTTCGCGAAGAGCGCTTTCCATTCGGCTTTGATGGAGTCCGGGTTCCTGAATACGATGGCATTTGTAATTTGGCCGGGATCCTCGACATTGATACCGATCCACGGCTTGTCTAAACGCTTCACGCGCGGACTCCGAAGCTTAAGAATGGCCAGATAGTGATCCACGTCCAATAGATATTTGAATTGCTTGTCATAGTCTTCAAGACACTGACTCCGGAATGTCACGGCCGAAGGTGTCGATGCAAAATTGGTCCCGAAGAGTTCCAGCATATAGCCCGCGTTCAGTTTGAGAATTTGCCTTTTCGAAGGGCCGCGTTGAAGACGAGTCGGGGAGAGTGGCCGAATCCAGCTGGATCTTGCCATCGTCATCCCTATCGACGGATCGCTAGAGTAAACCTGCGCGAGCTTTGCAAGGTAGTCGTTTCTCAGGAAGAAGTCGTCATGGTGAAGGAGAGTCAAAACGTCTCCCGTCGCGAGGCGAAGAGCCTTATTCCAGTTTCCCGGTGCGCCCAGACTCGGTTGATTGCGGACGTAGGTGATATCCGTTCCTTTGTCCTGGAACTGTCGAACCACATTTTGAACGGCATCGGACCTGGAGTCATCTGTCACGACAATCTCGGTCTGAAAACCCTCTCCACTTTGGCTCACCACGGAAAGAAGGGCGCGAAAGAGAAGTCGTGGGGCCTCGTAAGCGGGGATACAAATGCTGATCTTCAACTCCGTGTCTCCCTGGTTATACGCAAAGATGCGCCGAAGTTTGCCTCGCTCTGCCATCCAAGAACGGTCTGGATTTTTCGGGAGTCCCCTCTTGAGTGCATGATTTCAAACCCACCGAACTCCTCATTTCGTCTAAAGAAGGGGCGGCCGTAGATGGATTCGATCATATCCGCGAGCTCGTTGACCGTCATGGCGCGGCCCGAGGCCACATTGAAAACACCGCCTGGTGAGTCAGACGTGGCGGCGTCGACGACCGCCCGGGCGACGTCCCCGACATAAACAAAGTCCCGGGTTTGTTCCCCGGAGCCGCGAATGGTGAGAGGGCGATTCTCTTCGCAGGCTCTCATAAAAATCTCGATGACACCGGAATACGGAGAAGTCCGGTCCATGCCGGGACCGAAGACGTTGAAAAAACGCAGAACGATGGTCGATAGTTGCGGGTGCTCGTTCTGAAAGAGGAAACGTTCTGAAAAAAGTTTTTGCAGTCCGTAGTTTGAGAGGGGGGAGGTGGGAGAATCTTCGCTGGCTTGGGCATGCCCGAGGTCGCCGTAGACGGCCGCGGAACTTGCAAAAACGAAACGTTGCTTTTTCGTAGAGCTTCGAATCGCGGATCGCAAGGCGATCGTGGTCATCACGTTATTGGCGTAAGAGACTTCGAGCTCAGTTTCGCACTGTTTGACGTTCACAGTTGCCGCGAGGTGAATGATGGCGTCGGCGGTTTTCAGTTCGGACGCAAAGGCCGAGGAGTCGCGGGCGTCGCATTGGATGTAGCGGAGGTTAGGAGCCCGCAACTGTCCTGGCTTCAGGTCGACAATCACCACGGAAAAACCACGACGGAGAGCTTCCCTTGCGCAATGCTGGCCGATGAAACCACTTCCGCCGGTGATCAACAAGAGACGCGCGTGTTCATTCATTCAGCGCCCCTTCCGCGAGGCGGCGGCAAAACGTTTGAACTTTCGGAGATATTTCATTCCCGGAAGCCGGTGAATACGCGCGAGTTTATCGGTGAAAGTGCGTAACTCCGCATTCAAGCGAACTTGCTCGGCGAGCAAAATCTCGCGCTCACGCGTAAGGAATGAAAGCTGGCGTCCGAGATCGGTGATGCGGACTTGCGGTCGTTTGGAGGCGATGAAGTCGGCTTTGAGATCCTCAAAATGACCACTTTGGCCGTTGAGTTCGACTTGAACTTGGATCTCAAATCCGATCCATCGATCAAGCTCCGGCAGAACGGCAAGACGTTCGCAGCTCGCTTGGTAGAAGACATCCAAAGTGCCGAATCGCTCGGCGAGATAAGATTTGACGTAGGGACTTAAGGAAGAGATTCCACGATAGATGAGGTACGAGATCTCAAGATCTTCGTTGAGTTCCCATTCCAAGTCGATGGGAGTCAGTCCATCGTCATTCTGAATGATGTTTCGTGGAATTAAGTCCCACTGATTTGAGGGGACGGTCGTGCCGTCACGGCTTTGCGTGATCAGGGCTTCGTACGCGGCCCAGATTTGATCAAATCTATTGTCGTCGTTGAAGTAACTCGAACGTAGCAGCGCAAAGCTCACCGGCGTCGTGCCTTTGACGATCGTCGGCGGGGGGGCGATCCACTTGAGACCTTTCGAGGTTGTTGGACCGTGAATATGAGATTTCGTCACTTCGATCTGACCCTGGCGTTCGGTGAACTGAGTTTGGGTCAGCGGGCTTGTCGTAGACGAGTAAAGAGTGGCGAGTTCTCGCGGTCCGGCGACCTCTCCGAGGGGGCTGGCTTGGATCAGAAAAGAGTTCGAAAACTGGTCCAGCAGTTGTCCATCAGAGAAAGCAGAAACAAAGAGCTCGTCCGGAACCAGTTCGCTCCGATGTCCTGAATAGTCCCGACTGTATGTTGAGAGACTGAGCTCCTTAAACAATGAGGGGTTCAGGTCGAACAACTCCTGCTGGAGAACGCCTTTCGGCATTTTGTAATCCGGTACGGGATATGAAAAACGGGTCTGCCCGAAACCGGCATTCGAGAAGAGCTCTTGCAGTTCATGACGAGAGAATGTTCGAGGAGAGCGCGCTCCTTTGTAGCCGACGATGCCGTCAAACAGCTGGGCGGTGTGGTCTTCGGTGGCACCGTTAAAATACTTGAAGCCCAGGCGATTTTCGATTGCAAGAATAAGCTGGCCTTCTGGTCTAAGGTGTTTTCGGCATTTCGTCAGAAAATCTAGAAACGGACTTTCCCCACCCCATATCACATCGGCGTATTCCAGCACGCCAATGACGACGACACGGTCGTAGAGTTCATCACTCTCGAAGGCCTTGAAGTCTCCGATATGGACAGCGATGTTTTCTAGATCCCGCACTCGTGACTGAAGGACTTCGGCACGGGATCGCGTGCCTTCGACGACCGTGACGCGAGAGGCACTTTCGGCAAGAAAGCGGGTCATCGCTCCCATTCCCGCGCCAATCTCTAGAGCCGAGCAACCGGCAAAGGAAAGGTGACGGAGCAAGTTCGCTCGCCGGTGGCTCAAATGATATTCGAAAGCCCAGTTCGCATGGCGCTCCGGAGCGATGGACGTGGTTGAGCTTAGCGTGTTCGCTTGTTGGACGGTCGCCAAAATTTCCTTTTCCACGTCGCCATCGGAATAATCGATATCGGATGAGATTCGGTGATTATTCAATTTGGACTCCGATCTGGGGCGCGAACACTCCCGTGCCGTTTTGGGTGGGGAGAATCGTTAATGATTGGCAATTGTAACGACGATGTACGATTTTAAGTGCGCCCGATTCGTCTTTTCGGGTCAAACCGAGAGAAAGCAGATATTGGCCTGAGCGCAGGTCCAATGGCAGCTTGAATTTCACCGACCGGGCTCCGCGAGCGAAAGATCGCGAGAGGTCAATAGCCAAGAGTTCGGTGTTTGATCCGACGACGTCCAATCCTTCGACCGAGCGAATGGCGAAGGCGCAGATCAATCCTGGAAGAAGTGCATCGCCTTCGATGTTGATCTTGATCTCGACCAAATCACCTTGCAGATACTCCGGTCCCGTTCGGTCGTCCCTTCCTTTGATCTCAAACGAAGCGATGGTGAGCTCCTTTGAACCGTAGTTGTCGGTATCATCCTTTTCGGCGGTGGGAGTGCGACCTGAGTCGATTCGGCGGTAGGCGTTGATGACCGCATGGGGTGTTCCTTCCGCGACGAGTCTTCCCGCGTCCAGGAGGATGGCTGAGCTACAGACCTTCGCCACCGTTTCGAGGCTGTGGGTGACGAATAGGATGGTTTTACCTTCCTTCTTGAAAGAATCGAATTTCGCGAAACACTTCGCTTGGAAGAACACGTCTCCGACGCTTAAAGCTTCGTCCACGATGAGGATGTCTGGATTGACGTGAATGGAGACCGCGAAGGCCAAGCGTGCGAACATCCCACTCGAATAAGTTCGGACGGGTTGCTCGATGTGCGCGCCGATGTCGGCGAACTCCTCGATCGAGCGTAAGTTCTCGGCCATACGTTGGCGGGGAAGACCTTGGAGAGCCCCGCTCAAATAAATATTCTCTCTGCCCGAGAGGTCTGGGTTGAAGCCCGCGCCGAGCTCAAGTAACGCCGAGACTCTTCCATTCACGGTGCAGGTTCCCGAAGTCGGCGTGAGGACTCCGGCGATGATCTTCAAGAGCGTCGACTTTCCGCTCCCATTTTTGCCTAACACCCCGAGCGTTTCGCCGCGTGGGACCGTCAGGTGAAGCGAATTTAAGGCGTGGAACGGTTGATGTCTCGGACGTCCGAGAGGATCAATCATCTCCATCAATTGTTGAAAGGGATGATTGTAAACGCGGTAGACTTTGGAAATATCGCGGATCACCAATGCGTCCATCATCACAGCACATCCGCGAAGTGATTCTTTGCTCGGCCGTAGACGAGTTTACTGAGGCTGGCGAAGAGGATCACCAGAGTCCAGAATTTGATCAGCGCGGCCCCGTCATCCCAAAAGTTTGATTGATCAAACAACACGTGTCGATAACCCGTGATGATGTAGGCCATTGGATTGAGCTCGACATAAGGTCTAAAGTGGGCGGGAAGTTTCTCGACGGACCAAAAAATAGGAGTGGTCCAGAACCCAATTTGCACGGCGAGCGAGACGACCTGGGCACAGTCGCGATAGAAAACGGTGATCGTCGCAAGCAACCACGCTGCGCTCATTACGAGTGCGAAAAGCGCTATCGTGTAGTAGGCAAACTGAATCCAATGCCATGTCGGGTAGAATCCGTAGGCCGCAAGCACGAAGACGAAGATCAGCGCCAGAGTGGTGAACAGAACTCCGGCGACGAGGAGTTTGATGAGCGGAAGCATCGAAAAATCGAAAACGACTTTTTTGACGAGGTAAGACTTTTCCGTAATTGAGGTCGCGGCGCTCAGAACCGATTCGGAGAAGAACATCCACGGGATCATCCCCGTCAGGAGCCACAAAATAAATGGGACTCCTTCACGCGGGGTGGTTCTCACTCCGAATTCGAACGCGAACCAAATGATCGCGATATTCAGAATCGGGAGAAGAAAAACCCATACCAGTCCAAACGCCGAAGCGGAGTACTTTTGGCGCATCTCAATTTTCGTAAGTTGCCACAAGAGCTGGAGGCGCTCGCGGCGTCGCATTTGGTTTGATGCCACGTGAATGATCCGCCTAAATCCCTACTTTTTCCGGTAAACTTCGTTTGCGGATTCAATGCCGGATCTTCGCCGTATTAACTCCATCACTTCGGGGTTGTTCTTTTGATCCATATGAGGAGCGAAGAGGGCCTTACCCCGCCGGCTCGCCTCGGCCCGGGGATCAGTCAGATAATAAATGGCGAGTGACTGTCGCACTACTCCTTCTGGGCACTGCAGGGGATCGGGTAGTCCGTGCCAACTGTTCTGAGTGGTGTCGAATAAAACGGCACGATTGAACACGTTGTCCACGGTTTTTTCGCATCGGCCGGGGGCTTCATTTTCCGCATCATGACTCCACAGTTGAAGTCCTCCGCCCCAAGATGCATCCCAACGAGGGCTGAGATAGATGATGAGGTTCAATCGTCTTTCGAGTTCGAGCTTGGGGTGAATAGAATAATCAAGATGAACATTTAGTTTTCCTCCACGCTTGTGCGCATGGAGGCCCCCGCCATTCAATCCCACATCGGGATGGAGCTCGGGAATTCCCGTGATCCGCTCTAACTCCCTTAGGCATTCGGGGGAATTCAGGTAAGCGAACAACCGATACGTATTTTTTTGGAAGCGATCCCATGAGTTCATCGCGCGTTTATCTTCGATTTGGTTTTCGTAGGAGTACCAGATCGGAGAAGAAAACTCGGGGAACTCGGAACTCACCTCGCTCGCGAGTTGGGAATCCAAAAAATCGTCGATGACCAAATGGTTAAACGGCGCCGAATCTTGAAAGCTCTTCCTGAGGCGTTCTTGATCTTTGGGCCAAATCACGTGTGACATGGAGCCTCGCTTCGTGAGTTCCAGAAGAACTTGGGATTGTTACGATATTCTTCGAATGAGGGCAGTTGCATATCTTTGGAACTCAAATGTGGTGATGAGACCTGCCAGTCGATCCCAAGCTTCGGGTCTTTCCAGAAGATTCCTCCTTCGCCGCCCGGACCCCAGCCCGCCGTCACTTTGTAAAGGACGTGCGCGGGTTCCTCGCCTAATACACTGAATCCATGCGCGAACCCCGCGGGAAGCCAAAGCCAGGTTGGCGTACGCGCATTGAGTTCCACCTTATAGTGTTGGCCAAAGGTCGGCGAATTGAGTCGGATATCGACGGCCACGTCCAGGATCTTTCCGGAGATGCAGGTTACAAGCTTCCCCTGAGCGGGCTGATGCTGGAAGTGGAGCCCGCGAATGACACCAGGCTTCGACCAGGAGAAGTTATCTTGAACGAAAGGCTCTGCAATTCCGTGTCGTTTAAACAAGTCCGTGCGATAGCGCTCGGTGAAATACCCCCGGTCATCCGAGAAGATTCGGTTTTGAATAAGAATGAGCCCTTGTAAGGGTAGGGTTTCGAAGGTCATCTGAGTCTCCCGATGATTTGTCGAAGATCTTCTTGCCATGGCCTCATTCGGAGACCGAACTCTTCGAAGAAGAGGTCGTCCGACATGCGCGAGTTATGCGGACGACGAGCCGGGGTCGGATATTCTTCGGAAGAGATGGCGTTTACTTTTTTAACTTTCAAGTCGAATCCGCTGTCGCGGGCGCACGCGAAAATGGATTGTGCGAAATCGTGCCACGAAACGTAGGGCTTCGAGGACAGATGATATGTACCTCCGCCACGAACTTGATCAGCCTTGAGGATCATCAAACGTGAGAGTTCCGCAATACTTCTTGCGGACATGGGGCTTCCGATCTGATCGTGCACGACGCTCAGTTCGTCTCGCTCGCGTCCGAGCTTGAGCATGGTCTTTACGAAGTTGTGACCGTATTCAGAGACGACCCAAGAAACGCGGAGGATGAAGGCGTCGGGAGCATGGACCCGAAGCTGGTTTTCGCCTTCGAGTTTGCTTGCTCCATAGGTATTCACGGGGTCTGTCGCATCGAAGGGAGTCCACGCGCGCTCACCTGATCCCGGGAAAACATAGTCCGTGGAATAATGTAGAATCCGGCTGCCGCGTGAAGTGGCCCAGCGTGCAATGGCTCCGACCGCTTCACCATTGATGAGAAAAGCGTCCTTCCGCTCTGACTCGGCTTTGTCTACGGCCGTGTAGGCGGCCGCATTGAGAATAAACCGGGGAGGGGTTTCGATGTGCCTATCCAGCTGAGATGCGATAAGATCGGGACGGGTGAAGTCGACTTCGGTTGAACCCAGAGCCAATACTTCCTCGTCCCAAACGAGATCTTGAAGGGCGCGTGCGATCTGTCCATTGCGTCCAAGAATCAAAATCATTTCGCCGAGTTCCTTGAGCGAAGCTTTGCCAGCCACTCATCGGCTTTCAGGTACCAGTCGATGGTTGAGGCAAGACCATCTTCGAATTGGTCGAAACGTCGTTTGAAGCCGATCTCATTCGCCGCTTTGCGATCGTCGATTGCGTAGCGGAAGTCGTGGCCTAGTCGATCAGAGACGAACTCAATTTGCGTTTTGTAGCTTCTGCCGTCAGCCCGGGCCATTTTTCGGTCCAGAATTTCGCAAATCGAGTGGACCACTTCGACGTTTTTGCGTTCGGAGTTGCCGCCCAGGCAGTAGGTTTGGCCACTTTGACCGTTCTCGAAGGCTTGCAGGACTCCGCGAGCATGGTCTTCAACGTGAATCCAGTCGCGAATGTTTTCCCCTTTTCCATAGATCGGCAGCGGCTTTCCTTCAATCGCATTAAGAATCATTCGGGGGATCAGCTTTTCGGGGAATTGCCTTGGACCGTAGTTGTTCGAGCAATTTGTGATGATCGTCTCGAGACCATAGGTGTGATGCCAAGCCCGCACGAGATGATCCGAGCTCGCCTTGCTCGCGGAATAAGGAGAGTTCGGTGAATAGGCGGTGGTCTCAGAGAACTTTCCGGTCGGCCCGAGTTCTCCGAAGACCTCATCGGTTGACACATGAAGAAAGCGAAACGCTTTTTTCGAGAGCTTTGAGTATTCGCGTGCGGTCTCGAGAAGTGAAAACGTACCCATGATATTCGTTTCGAGGAAAACCTGAGGACCATGGATCGAGTTGTCCACATGGCTCTCCGCCGCGAAATGAACGATCCCATCGGGATGATGATCAGCCATTGCTGCGCGCAGTCCGCCGCGATCGCGAATGTCGGCGTGAATGAAACAGTACTCGGGATGCTTCTCAACGTCGTTCAGATTCGCGAGATGCCCAGCATAAGTCAGCGCGTCGAAATTGATGACCCGATATCCATTGTCTAAGGCAATGCGAACGAATTGACTTCCAATAAAGCCGGCTCCACCGGTCACAAGTAGGCAACGCCCCATTTAGTTCCCCTCTCGCAAAGGCATATGTCTGCCAAACTCCCTAGACAAGGACAATCATCTTTTGTACCTATTTAGGTTTCTAAGTCTGCGAATCAAAAAAGGAATGGGGTTGTCTCTTGAAAGGAATATTGCTCGCTGGAGGATCAGGAACGCGCTTGGCTCCGTTGACGGATTCCGTTAGCAAACAGCTGTTGCCCGTTTACGATAAACCCGTCATTTATTATCCGCTAGCCACCCTGATGATGGCGGGGATACGCGAGGTCGTTTTAATATCGACGCCTCGCGATCTGCCACTGATCCAGAGCCTGCTCGGGAGTGGTGAGCAATTGGGCATGAAGTTTCACTATCGAGAGCAAGCTAAACCTGAAGGTATTGCCCAGGCGTTTCACCTTGCTGAAGATGACCTCAAGGGCTCTCCAGTGTGTCTCGTGTTGGGTGACAACCTTTTCTATGGACATGACCTGCCGACGAAGCTTCGGAATGCCTCTAAATTGAGCAAAGGCGCCGACGTTTTCGCCAGCCATGTGAGTGATCCTGAGCGTTACGGAGTCGTCGAATTCGACAAGTCGTGGAAGGCATTGAGTGTCGAAGAAAAACCCAAAGTTCCGAAGTCAAACTGGGCAGTCACGGGACTTTATTTCTACGACGAGAAGGTTTTCGATTACGCCCGTCAGATCAAACCCTCGGCTCGTGGCGAGCTTGAAATCACCGACGTCAACCGGATCTACCTCGAAAAAGGTCAGCTCCAGGTGACGACGCTTGGCCGCGGTTTCGCGTGGCTCGACACCGGCACCTTCGACTCTCTTTTGCAAGCAAGCCAATTTGTGCAAACGATTGAAGCACGCCAAGGGATGAAGATCTGCTGTATCGAAGAAATCGCCTACACTCAGGGGTTCATCGACAAAGCTCAGCTTCTCAAGATCGCAGATAAGTATTCCAAAAATGGCTACGGTGACTATCTGAGGAGAATCTCGGCCGATTCGGGATTGGGCTGATGCCATCCCCGATCTCGGCGCACCTTCTTGACGACCTGAAGCGTGACTGTCCCGAGCTCATTCCAGTTTTAGTCACGCTATGGACAAAAGGCCACCTCGGTGTCGATGGTGGAAGTCTCACGGGCGAGGAGCTCCGTTGGCTGATCGAGCATTTTCCCGACGTCGTTGTGCATGAAAATCCCGAAATTTCGGTGCCGCGCGATCCGAGAAGTAGCGTCATTCTTGGAGTATCCCATGAGCTTGATAACGTCGATCGCTTCTCTCCAGCCCATTCTTTGAAGTTGCCAATTCGGGATCCCGAATTTCGGAACAGAGCGAGCGCGATGCTGAAGCGAATTGCCGAGAATGAGCCTACCCGAATTGCGACGCCAAAGCTTGGACCCGAGCCAAGAACGCTTCCGTCTGCTCAGCCGATCGCGGCTCTCTTTTTGGATCGTGACGGCACGATTATCGATCTGGTTCCCTACATTACGGATCCTGCCGCCGTGGTCCTCAAAGACGGAATTGTACCGTTGATTCGCTGGGCGAGGGGCCGGGGTATGATGGTCGTCTGCGTGACGAATCAGTCCGGTATCGGTCGAGGATGGTACACTTGGGAACAGTTCGATGCGGTCCAATCGCGAATGGATGAGTTGCTGGCCGCCGAAGGTGTCCATTTAGATGCAACCTTCGCCGCAGGATATTTTCCGGATTCCGCCTTCGTCGAGGGGCTGGTCGCGCCGGGACTGCGCAAGCCCTCACCGGGAATGCTAACCTGGGCAGCATCACGGCTGAACTTGGATCTTTCGCGTTCGGTGATGATCGGCGACTCCGATGTGGACGTGGAGGCGGGCCAGCGTGCTGGTTGCCTAGGAGCTTTCAAAATCACTCCCGATTTGGAACTCACGGAGATTCTAAAGCAGGTTGAGAGCCTTACCGACAGATAGCAGTATGGATGCCAAGCGTCGAGGTGATCTCTTCATGCCATGGCTTCGGTCTTGCCTCGTCTCTCGGACAATGAAACCATTTGCCGCATGCAAGACGCTGAAACCCAAACAATGACTGCCGCGCCAACGGGCAAACGCGTGCTTTTCGTGAAGCTGGGGGCGATCGGCGACGTCATCATGGCGCTCCCCCTTTCACGCAGTCTTGCCCGGCAAGGCGTTGAGGTGACTTGGGTTTGCGGTCAATCCTTGGAACCGCTCGTACGTACTTTTTCTGACGCTCAAATCATTGAAACCATCAATGATCGAAAACTTTTTGCAGGCAACCTGACGGCGAAGCTGACCGTGTTCGTGCAGGTTTTTCTTCGATTCCTGGGGCGCCGATATGATGAAGTCCTCATCGGACATGCAGATCCGCGCTATCGTCTTCTCTTCAAAGGGGTTCGTGGTCCCGTTTTTAGCTTCGGGAGTCATCTTGGAGGGAATCGGATCCCAACCGGGACGAGGCACCATTCCTACGAATACCTGAAACTGGCGACACGTGAAGATTCAAGCATGGCGCCGGATCCCAAACAATTTATGCCCAGGCCCCTGAAGGTCTGGAAAGGTCAGGGTTCGAAAGTGATCGCGTTCGCTCCTGGTGGAGCGCGAAATCTCCTTGCCGATGATCGCCTTCGTCGCTGGCCGATCACGCACTACCGTAAGCTTGCTGAAGAACTCCTCGCGAATGGTTTCGACGTTCAAATCTTTGGAGCTCCGACCGACGCATGGGTGATGCAGAGTTTCCAAGGACTGAATGTGAAAAATCGCATCGGCGAGTTGGATCTTCTCGGATTCGTCGGTGCACTCAGCGAAGTTGAAGCTCTCGTGACGCACGACTCAGGCCCCCTGCACATCGGTGGACTGGCCGGCGTTCCCGTTTTTGGCCTCTTCGGTCCCACCGAGGGAAGCTGGCGTTTTCCGATTGGTAACCGTGGGCGCATCCTACAGCTCGCCGAAAAGCTTCCGTGTCAGCCCTGCTATGATGGCAAGAACTTCGCCCCTTGTAGCGACAACCGCTGCTTAAGTGCGATTTCGCCCCATCGCGTATTCGAAGAGATTCAACAAACGCTTGCTCGTACCTGATCTTTACTTTGCGCGCCTCCAAGACCCATGACAGTCTGAGGCGATGATGAGTGTTTTTGTTTTGTGGGCGCTCGGTTTCTCTGCCGTGGCCGGGGCGCAAACCCCCGCCACGGTCCCCGCATCCTACTTCCACGACCACATCCAGCCGATCTTCAACGCGCGCTGCATCTCCTGCCACAGCTGCTACGAATCGCCCTGCCAGATGAATCTGCAGAGCTACGCGGGCACCCAGCGCGGCGCCAACCTGCTTTCGGTCTATCAAGGCGACCGCCTTCAGGAGATGGCGCCCACGCGGATGTTCGAAGATGCCAAAGACACCCGCGAATGGCGCGAGAAGGAGTTCTTCGACGTTCTCGCCCACGGCGAGAAATCGGTGTTCTGGAGGCTCATCGAGATCGCCAAAAAGCGGACGAGCTATCCCAGCCTCACGGTCCGCGAGAACACCATGTGCGTGCGAACCGAGCGGGACGTCTTCGCCCTTGAGAAAAGCCATCCCGAATTTGCCATGCCTTACGCCTTACCGGCGTTGACCGCGGACGAGGAACTGAAGATCAAAACCTGGCTCAAGGCCGGCGCCCCCGGGGAAATCGAAACACTGCAGCTGAAAGGGCTTTCGCCGAAGGAGCTCAAGATCGTTCGCGACTGGGAGGCCTACCTCAACGCGAAGGACCTGAAATCGCGGCTCGTCGCGCGTTACCTTTTCGAGCATTTGTTCCTGGCCCGCTTCGCCTTTCCGGGAAAGCACTCTGGCTATCTGAAGCTTGCGCGGTCGTCGACCGGTTGCACGACGGCCATCACGCCCGTCCGCGCGCGCCAGCCGAACGACGACCCAGGCGTGAAAGAGTGGCACTACTGTTTCTACGAGGACGTCGGCGCAACGGTCGCGAAGAAACATATTCCCTACGAGATCAGCGAAAAGAAACTCGACTGGATCAAACGCAACTTCGCGCAAGAGAAATGGACGGCCCGCGAGTTCCCCTCGTTCGCCCGCGAGGTTTCGGGGAATCCCTTTGTCGCCTTTCGCGAAATTCCCGTGGCCGCGCGCTACCGGTTTTTGCTCGAAGACGCGCGTTACCACATCATGACGTTCATCAAAGGCCCGGTTTGTAACGGCAGCGTCGCGGTCAACGTCATCCGCGAACAGTTCTTCGTTTTCTTCATCGATCCCGCGAAGGACGTGATGCTTTTGGACCCCGAGTTCGCCCAAGAGTCCGAGCGGCTTTTGCTTCTGCCCGGGAACTTGGATGCCCGTCTGGGGCTCGTGCGCGCGTTCAAGGATTTTCAAGCCATCACCGAACTGCGCAATCGTTATCGGCAATTGAAGGCGCGGCAGCTCGAGAAGCGTTTTCCCAAGGGGCTCGACCTCTCGCACATCTGGAACGGGGAGGGGGAAAACCCCAACGCCTTGCTGACCGTCTTCCGTCACGACGACAATGCCGAAGTCGTTTTCGGAGCGAAAGGGGATCTTCCACGTACGGTCTTCATGTTGGACTATTCGATTTTTGAACGACTGGTCTACAACCTGGTCGTGAATTTCGACGTCTTCGGTGACGTCAAACATCAAGCCATGACCCGTCTTTACATGGACCTGATCCGTATGGAGGCCGAGAACAACTATCTCGATTTCTTGCCGCCCGAAGAGCGCTTGAAGGTCAAAAAATTCTGGTACCAGGGGACGCTCACGCAAATGAAGCTGAATCTCTTGAATGAGGACCAGTTTCCGAAAATTCCGGCGGCGCTTTCGTTCGAGGGGCAGGCCGACACACACGCGCATCTCCTGGATCGGATTCTTTTCACACGCCTTGCGCCCGCAATTCGCGGAGCCGACGGTTTGAACCGGAAGAAACTTCGCCCGCCCGAGGACAAACTTCCGCCGGTCGCGAGCGCGCTCCGTGAGCTGGCCTCGGTTTCGGTTCACGAAAAATCCTACTTCGCGAAACGGATGCCGGAGTTCTCGCTTCTGGTCCTTCAAGAGAAGGGCGAGGTCACCGAGTTGTATTCACTCATCCGCAACCGCGAGTACCAGAATATTTCGTGGATGTTCGGGGAGGGGCATCGTCTGGATCCCGACAGCGACACGCTGACGATCCTGCCGGGTGTGCGGGGATCTTATCCCAATGACATTTTCGTCGTGGAAGGGCATGAGCTCACGGGGTTCGTGAAAGGTCTAAAGAAAATCGGGCTGAAGCGCGACTTCGAAGCCTTTCATCGCAAGTATTCGCTCAGCCGTCGGTCCCCCGATTTTTGGCGGGTCTTCGACCAAATCCAAGAGGTGAATCGCCGGGAGGATCCCGCCGAGGCGGGATATCTGGATCTTTCCCGCTACCGGATGGAAGTGGGGCGCTCTCCGGCGGATCCGTAGGCGGGGCGCTTAGCCCTTCAGGTAGCGTTTCAAATCCACGAAACCGCCGACGAGTTTTCCCTTGTGGAAGATCATCGGGTACGTGGGCCAGCCCACCCACATCTTCAAGGCGAGGCGCGGTTTCCACATCGAGAAGTACGAGCCGTAACCCACGTAGTGATACTTGATTCCTTGCTCGTCCAAATATTTACGGGCGTTTTTCACGACGGGATTCATCTTCATGCCGACGACGAGCCACTCGTGCGTGGTGCGCAGGGTTTCGACTTCTTTCACGATCCAGGGGTGAAACTGCTCTTGGCAGCGTTGCGCGTTCGGGACGACCAGTTCGTTGGACAGTAGCGGTCTCATGGGTTCCTCAAGTCTTCTATAATTGATTTGAATTCATCTAAGTAAATAAAATTATAAAAAATGTGAGTTATTTATTGTGACTTACAAAAATGAGAGTTACTTTAAATAGCTAACAAATTTGCCCAAAATTGAGAGTTACATGAAGGCTGACTTTAAAGACAGAGTAGGAACATGGCAAGTCGTTAAAAGCGGCGAAGAGACCTACAAATCCTACGTGCCGAAGCCGCTTCCCCCGAAGCCAGAGATCGATCTTTCTCGGCTTTATCCGCTGATTGATAAGGCGGTGATTGCCATAGGTCGTCTCGATGGGATGAGTCGAATTCTGCCCGATGCATCGCTTTTCATCTATATGTACGTCCGCAAAGAAGCTCTCCTTTCTTCACAGATCGAGGGAACGCAGTCTTCACTTTCCGATCTATTAATGTACGAAAACGCCGCCGCTCCTGGTGCGCCGATGGATGACGTGGTTGAAGTCTCCAATTACGTTTCTGCGATGAACTACGGGTTAACGAGATTGAAAGAGTTCCCTCTCTCGCTGCGGATCATTCGGGAAATTCATGCCGAACTCATGCGCAAAGGTCGCGGCAACTTGAAGCAACCGGGCGAATTCCGGACTTCCCAGAATTGGATCGGCGGAAGCCGCCCAGGGAATGCTTTGTTTGTTCCGCCTCCGGTGGGCGAGCTGATGAGAGTTCTCGGCGAATTCGAAAGCTTCCTGCACGATCCGAAAGTCAAAATGCCCGTCCTGGTGAAGGCCGCGTTGGCGCATGTTCAGTTCGAAACGATTCACCCCTTTTTGGATGGAAACGGCCGTCTGGGGCGACTGCTCATTACATTCATGCTTTGCATGGAAGGAGTTCTGTCGGAGCCTCTTCTTTACTTGAGTTTGTATTTCAAAACTCATCGTGAGCGTTATTACGAGCTTTTGCAGTCCGTACGGGTCACCGGCAACTGGGAGGAGTGGATCGAGTTCTTCCTCGTTGGGGTCGAGGAAACCGCGTCGCAAGCGACAGAGACCGCGCACAAAGTTCTGACCGTTTTCAAAAATGATCGCCGTAAACTGGAAGAGGCGTCAGTTTCCGCGGGTATTCTTTCGGTTTTCGAAGTGTTGCAGCGCCGACCCATATGCAATACGTCGATTGTCCGCGAGGAAACGGGACTCTCTTTGCCGACGGTTCTTCGGGCTTTCGAAATTTTGATTCAGTTGGGGATTGTCCGTGAAATCACCGGTAAGGATCGGCACAAGACGTTCGTGTATCACGACTATCTCAATATTCTTTCGCAAGGAACCGAGCCGATCAAGAGGTCGCCGACCTCGTAATGAATTGACGTTGCAGAAGTTGGAAATACAAACCTTGTCGATCGGCGGCGAGTTCCTCGTGCGAACCCACCTGCTGGATCTGGCCCTGGTCCAGCACGAAGATGCGGTCCGCGTCCTTCACCGTCGCCAACCGGTGGGCGATGATGAGCGTCGTGCGCCCCTTCATCAGCCGCGACAGCGCCTCTTGCACCAGGTGCTCCGAGGCGGTATCGAGATTGGACGTGGCCTCATCCAAAATCAAGATGCGCGGGTCTTTCAAAAGAGCGCGGGCGATGGCGACCCTTTGCTTTTGCCCGCCCGAGAGTTGAATCCCTTTTTCGCCGACGAGAGTGCGGTAGCCTTCAGGAAAAGCCGCGATGAAGTCATGGGCATTGGCCGAGCGGGCCGCCGCGATCACTTCGTCCGTGGTCGCCTCGGGTCGGCCATAGCGGATGTTCTCTTCGATCGTGGAGGAAATCAAAACCGGCTCTTGCGAGACGATGCCGATGCGCTCGCGCAGCCACGCGAGATCGAACTCACGCAAGTTCACCCCGTCGACTTCGATGGAGCCCGCGCGGGGATCGTAAAAACGGGTCAGGAGCGACGCCACCGTCGTCTTGCCGCCGCCGGAACCGCCAACCAATGCGACGGCTTCGCCGGGCTCGATGTGAAAGTTCATTTGCCGCAGGACCGGAACGTCGGCACGGCTGGGATAGGCGAACTCCACGTCGCGGAATTCGATGCGCCCCTCCAGGCGCTCCAGCTTCCGCCCGCCGCCGTGAATTTCGGAATCGCGTTCCAGGATGTCGAAGACCCGCTCTGAAGCGCCAACCCCGGCCATCATGTCGCCCCATAAACTTCCGAGAGAGCCCACGCCGATGGCGACGATCATCAAATAAAGCAGGAACTGTGTCAGATCGCCCACGGACATGGAGCCCAGCACGACCTCGCGCCCTCCGTACCATAGCACGAACGACACGGCGGCGAAGCCGATCAGCATGGCGAGCGTCATGAACTGCGCGATGCTGGTGATGCGCGCCTTCGCGGTCGTGAGCGCCACGCCGAGCGCGCCGTCGTAACGTTCAAGCTCCGTGGACTCTTGCACGAAGGACTTCACCGTGCGCACGCCCGAGATGGACTCTTCCGCCACGATGGAGGCGTCGGCGATGGATTGCTGAAAATTCTTGGCGTGCTGACGGATACGTTTACCGAAAAAGTTCGCGAAGACCGCGACGGGGGGCACGAGCACCAGCATCACGAGGGACAGTTTCCACGAGGTGTAGAACATGAAACCGAGCCCGCCCACGACCTGCCCCAGATTGCGCAGTCCCTGCGAGATGTTGACGCTGACGGTGTTCTGCAAAGTGGTGCAGTCCGAAGCGAGCCGCGACATCAGTTCGCCCGTGCGGTTGAAGTCGAAGAAGGCGATGTCTTGATTCAGGATGCGGTGAAAAAGATCGCGCCGTAGTCGCAGCACGATGCGCTCGCCCGCCAGCGTGAAGAAGTAGTAGCGCGCGCTCGAGGTGAGGGCTTGCAACGTGAAGGCCGCGAACAGCGCGATCACGACTTGATTGAGCAGGGCGTAGTTCTTCGGCTGGAGCACGTTGTCCACCATCCAGCGCACGAGCTGCGGATAAACGAGGCCGGCGCCGCTCGACAAAATCAGGAACAGCATTCCCCAAGCGAGGAAGGCCCGCTCCGTCCGCGCCAGTCCCGCTAAGCGGCGGTAGGTCGAGGACGTGAATGAGGGGGACGCCGGGACGGACATGGAACTGGAGCATACTCCCGGCGGCCCCGCTCACAAGACGCCCTGCGGCTGGGGCTCGTAAGTTTCACCGGGCCATCTTCGCCTGCTTGGAGGGGTCTAGTTTTTAACCCATATGGTCTAAAAATTAGTTCATATGGTCTAAAAATTAGACCATCATAAGAGCATGCTTGAATCCATCTTTGGCAATGCCACGGCGGAAAAGGTCCTCATGTTCATTCACCATCACGGCGAAGCCCATCTGGGGGCGATCGCCGCGGATTTCGCGATTTCCAAAGCGGCCGTGCGCCAGCAGCTGAACCGCTTCGAGCGGGGCGGAGTCTTGGTTTCAAAAGAGATGGGGCGCACCCGGATCTATACATTCAACCGCAAGTCACCGCTGACGCGGCCTGTGCGTGAGCTCGTGGAAATGGCCTACGACCAGCTCTCGATTTCTGAGAAAGAGAAGACATTTCCTTCGCGTCGTCGTCCCCGCCGTAAAGGAAAGCCGGTCACTTGAAAGAGCCGAACTGGAAGACGTGCACCGAGGAAGAGGTTTGGAAATTCGTTGCTTGGCACTTGGCTCGTCATGGAATCGAAACTTTCCTCGTGGGCGGGGCCGTCGCGGCGATCTACTCCGAAGGCGCATATCAGTCGGGTGATCTCGATTTCGTTTTGCGAACGAGTCTGGACAAAAAAGTTCCCGGCTTGATGGCCGAGATCGGATTCATCCAGCAGAAAAGCCGCCACTTCGTGCACCCTGACTGCGACAAATTCATCGAGTTCGTCAATGGCCCCGTCGGGATCGGGGATGACGTGCGCATCGAACCCGACAAAGTCAAAGTCGAGGGGCAAACGCTCTACATTTACTCGCCGACCGACTGCATTCGTGATCGACTAGCGTCCTATATCCACTTCCGGGCCCGGGAGTGTCTGGATCAAGCGGTTCTCGTCGCGCGGAAGTTCCCTTTCGACCAAAAGAAAGTCCAAAAGTGGTGCAAGGAGGAAGGAGCTCCTGAAGCTTTTGACGAGTTGATGCGGCAGCTTCGTCGTTAACTGCGCCGCGACGTCGGTTGCTTGCGGTGCCCGGTAAAACCAAACTGGTGCGCGGAGGAACCCACCATGTCCGAAGATATGAAAGCCGAACTGGAACGTCTGAAAGCCGAAAATGCCGCCCTGAAAGCGACGAAGCCCGCGCGTGGCGCGATCTCAATGAAGGTGTCGGAAAAAGGCGCCCTTTCGGTTTACGGCATGGGCCGTTTCCCGGTCACGCTCTACAAAGAGCAGTGGATCAAGCTGATGGAAATGAAAGAAGAGATTCTGAAATTCATCGGCGACAACAACGACCGCCTGAAAACCAAAGAGTAGAATGAATCCGCAAGCCGCACCCCCGGTCGAAGTCCCGTGGACGGAGCTCAGCGAAGACGCCCTGAACGGCGTGCTGGAGAGCTTCGTCCTGCGCGAGGGCACCGACTACGGCCGCGAAGAGGTGCAGCTCGCGACCAAAATCGATCAGGTTCGCCGCCAACTTCAGCGCGGCGATATCAAGATCGTTTTCGATCCCACCTCCGAAAGCATCCAGCTTTTGACCGCGCAGGAGTTCCGTCGTCTGACGAAAAATGCGCCCACCGAGCGGCACTGGGAAGCAGAGCCTTAGTCGTTTCGACTCACTCCTCGTTCCAGACGTAGTAAGCCGCGCCCGAAAGCGCGACACAGCCGATCCAATCGGCGTAGTCGTTGGGCGCGAAGTAGGTCCACAAAATCAGACTGACCGCGATGACGGCCAGTTTCAGATTCGACTTTTGAATCGATTTACGAAAAATCCAAAAGCCCACGGTCCCGAAGAGAAGTCCCGCCAGAAGATTTGAGATCGAGAAGTCCATTCCGTAAGCATAGGTCTCAAGCCCGGTCTTGTCATCGTCCGCCAAAAATGCGACATCAGGTTGTGTCGGAAAATCTGCTGCAGCTCATTGATGCCGAAAAAGCCTACGGAACGCGCGTCCTGTTCACGGGCGCGACCGTTTCCATCAATCGTGATGAGCATATTGGCGTCATCGGCCCCAACGGCGCGGGGAAGTCGACCTTTTTCAAGATCCTGACCGGTGATGAGTCCATGGACAAAGGGCGGCTCGTCCGTTCCAAGGAGCTCTCGCTCGGTTATCTTTCACAGCACGATCATTGGAACGAAGGCGAAACCGGCAATCAATTCCTGGAGCGCACGACGACGATCCCCCTGTGGGAAGTGAAATCCCGTGGCCGCGAATTGAAAGTCAGCGAAGAGATGCTGGATAAGCCGATCACGTCCCTCAGCGGCGGCTACCGTATGCGCGTGAAGTTGCTGGCGCTACTGGGCCAAGCGCCGAACCTCATGCTGCTGGATGAGCCGACGAACTATTTGGATCTTGAAACGACGCTGCTCCTTGAGCGCTTTTTGCAAAGCTTTGACGGCGCGTTCCTGCTGATCAGCCACGACCGCGAGTTCCTGCGCCGCACGACCGACCATACGCTTGAAATCGAAGCGGGCGAGTTCATGAAGTTCCCCGGCAACATCGACGACTACTTCGAGCAGAAAGAGCTTTTGGCCGAGCAGCTGCGTGCGCGGGCGGCCAACTTGGCGGACAAACGCGCCTCGGTCATGGAGTTCATCACCCGCTTCGGCGCGAAGGCGACCAAGGCCCGCCAAGCGCAGTCGAAGATGAAGCAGCTCGAAAAGATGGAAGTCATCGAGATCAAACCGCTGCGCGCTTCGGCGGTGATCAAGATCCCGAAGCCCACCCACACGGGCGAGCAGGTGCTGCAGGTCGAAAACGCCCATATCGGCTACGGTGAGCGTAAGATCCTGACGAACGTGAATTTGCGGATCAAACGCGAGGACCACATCGGGATCGTCGGTTACAACGGTGTCGGGAAGTCGACGTTACTCAAGTCGCTGGCCGGAACACTCGCGCCCCAAAGCGGCGAGGTGAAACCCGGCCACAACGTCCGCATCGCCTTCTTCCACCAGCACGTGGTCGAGGCGCTCGATCCCCGCGATGACGTTTACTCGTCGCTCGCGGCGGGCGCGCATCCGGAAGTTCTACGCCAAGAGATTCTCGACATGGCGGGGTCGCTTCTTTTCTCGGGCGACGACGTCAAAAAGCCGATCTCCGTTTTGTCGGGAGGGGAGTGCAGCCGCGTGGCGCTCGGCCGCGTCCTTCTGCAAAAAGCCCCGGTCCTCATTCTCGATGAGCCGACGAACCATCTCGATTTTCAAACCGTCGAAGCGTTGACCCAGGCGCTGCACGCTTATCCGGGCACGCTCATCACCGTCAGCCACGACCGAGGCTTCATCCAGCGGGTGGCGAACAAGATCGTCGAGATCAAAGACGGCGACGCCCATCTTTACCCCGGCACTTACGAAGAGTACGTCTGGCGCATCCAAAAGGAGTTGAGCGCCGAGGACGTCGACGCCGCGCCCGTGGTCGCGGCGACGAAGTCGGCGCCGGAGGGCGCGGTGGCGAAGCCGACCTCCTCCGGAACCCAGTCCTACCAGGAGAAAAAAGAAGCCGAGAAAAAGCGCCGTCAAGACGAGCGTCGCTTGAAGTCCGTGGAAGAGGAGATGAGCTATCTTCAGCCTTTGATCACGGGCCTGACCGACAAGCTGAGCGGGGGCCTGCAAGGTCCGGAGCTGCAATCGGCGATCAAAGATTTGGGCGAAAAAACCGAGCGCATGAACACGCTCGAGCAAGAGTGGCTGGAACTCAGCGAAACGCTGGCCGCGAAATAAAAAAAGAGGCCGTCCTGGCCTCTTCAGCTAACCTCTCTATTTTGCCCTCAGAGAAAGTTTGCCCTCCTCAAAAACCTTCACTCTCAAGCGATGAACCTCGGTCCAAGACGGGTACAAAGTACCAGGGGGAAAACCATCTCGAACCGAAATCCATTTTGGATCTATTTCTGAATCTGACTTGCGGCTTGGATCACTTGGACCGCCGCGGGAGCCGGGGATGATTTCGCTTCGATCCCCATCATGATCGCCACCAATAAAGTGAGAACGACTAGTGAAAGGGTTCCGGTCTCTTCTTTCTTCAACATCATCAGTTGCATGGTGATGCCTCCGTCGACTCTTAAGAATGCAAGGAGTGCCAACCCTCAAAACGCCCCAAAAAGCCCCTCGGGGTGGCCGGCCCGATCCACATGGCGACAACATTCCAGACAGTGAGAACTTTTAGACAGGTCCAGGGTCCACCCCCGACCGAGGTCCGATTGCGAAGAAGGTGGGGGCTCTACGCTTGGCGGCCCCCCAGGACGACGGATAACGTGAAAGAGTTGTGAAACGGAGCTGAGATGAAGGATCGTGTCATCTTTGGGGCCACGTCCGCGATTGCCGTCGGCGTCGCCCAGATTTGGGCGCGTCGCGGGGATCAATTGACCCTCGTCGGCCGCAACGGAAATCGCCTGGCGGCCATCGCCAAAGACCTGCAAAGTCGTGGGGCCTCGCAGGTCGAAGTCATCGTCATGGATTTCAGCGATCCCATCAAACTCTGGGAGCAAGTCGAGGAGTTCTTCGGCGAGAAAGAGCGCGTGGATACGCTGCTCGTCGCCCAGGGCTTCATGGGCTACGGTTCCGAGCAAGATCTGAAGCCCAAACGCGTTCACGACATCTTGGACGTGAACTTCGAGTCGGCGGCGATGGTTCTTTTGGCCGCGAAATCCCACTTCATCAAAAACAACTACGGCACCATGGCGGCGTTCAGCGCGGTCGAAGGGGACGTGGGGCGTTCGACGACCTATCTTTACGGTTCCGCGAAGGCCGCCCTGAAGGTGCTGCTTTCGGGACTGCGTGAGGAGCTCACCCCGAAGGGCGTGAAGGTCACGACGATCATTCCCGCGCGGGTCGAGACGCCGCTGAATAAAGACGTTCCGCGCGACGGTCGCTTTTGGACGAACGTGGAAAAGGTCGCCCAGGACATCGCCTACAAAATCGATGAAGGTGCCAACGTCTATACGCCGATTGTTTGGAAGTTCATCAGCTGGCTTCGCCGCGTTCTGCCCGAGGGCCTGGCCCGTAAACTCAAAGTTTAGTGCGGCGAGGGAACCTGATCCGGACGGCAGGTGAGATCGTGCGCGAACGCGACGACGCCCGACTGGGTCGACGTGTACCGGCCCGAATCGACTTTTTCATTCAGCTCGACGCGCAAGGTTTCGGCCGCCGTGGTTTCGAGTTCAAAGACGTAATTCTTGGCGGGATCACGTGAAGCCCGGTGCTTCAAATAGGCATCGAGCGCGAGCGGCTGGCTGAGCTTCGTGAAGTCGCCTTCACCTTCGGATTCAAACCAAGCATCTTCCGAGACGGCGACGATGCCCGAACCCATTCGGACCTTCACCCAAAGGGCCGCCTCCGTCAGTGTCGTCGACCGGCATTCGAAAAGGCGGAAGTCCGCGCGAGCGGAAGGATTCAGCAAAAGCAGCAGGAAGGTCACAACGAGGTATCGCATGGCGGGCGTCTTAGCCGTCCTGGGGACCATCGGTCACGGTGAATCCCCTAATCCTGCACTGATTTCAGGCAATTGACCCTGAATCCCTTTCCCGACTAAAACCACCCCATGTTCTCCTTTGTGACCGGACTCTTGATCTTCGGTGTCTTTGGCGTCATCCCAGCCCAGGCTCATCCCGAGTGCGTGCGCGAGTGCGGCACGGTGCAGACCTATCTTGGAGTCAGTGGGGAAGAACGCCTGATCCTGGAAGTGGAAACGGGCTTCGATTGGGAGCGGGGAATGGTGTCAAAGTCACTGTTCGAACTGCGCTCGGCCGTCCCCGGGATGCAGATTCACTTTCAGCAAGAGCTTCTCGATCAACTCAGTAGCGGGGACTCGATTTGCGTAACGGGCGCCAAAGTTACACGCGTGGACCGAATTCCCGCGCTGGTGCCGTTTTCGATCGAAGGCATGAACACCTCTCGGAGTGCAGAATATGATTGATCGCGGATTGAACTACGGCCGTCACTTGATTTCAAAATACTCGGCTCAAGCTTTGACTGGGGTCATGAATCCACAGGTGCTGGATGTGGGGGCTGGTTCCGGAACGGATCTCGAGTTGGTTCGCGGTGGATCGCCGACGGCAAGCCTTCATGCCATTGAAAGCTATCCGCCGAATGTCGAGAAGCTGCGACAGATGAATTGCCAGGCCCACCCGTTGAATCTCGAGGTGGACAGATTTCCTTTCGAGAACGAAAGCCTGGATTTAGTTATCGCGAATCAGGTCTTGGAGCATACGAAAGAGATCTTCTGGATCTGTCATGAGGTTTCGCGCACACTGAAGGTCGGTGGTCATTTCTTGATTGGCGTTCCTAATTTGGCTTCCTTCCACAATCGGGGGCTTTTGCTATTGGGGCGTCAGCCCACCGCGATCCAAACAGCCTCGGCACATATTCGCGGTTTCACGAAACACGATATTTTGCGCTTCTTTGGTCGATGTTTTCCGGAAGGTTATGAGCTTGTTGCGTTCGGAGGCAGCAATTTCTATCCGTTTCCCGCGGCCATTGCCAAACCGCTGGCGGCAATATGGGGCGGAGGTGCGGTGAGTATCTTTCTGCTTCTTCGTAAGAAGTCGGCCTATGGGCGTAGCTTTGTTGAATATCCGGTCGTCGAGCGGTTGGAAACCAACTATTTCTTAGGCTCACCGAATTGAAGGCCGTCGCGAAGTGCGACGAGCAGGCCAAGAACCAAGGCGAGGGTCAGGCGCATTTTCGCGTGTTCGAAATTGCTTTCAAAGGCACCGCCGAAAAGAAAGACGCAAATCGCTCCGATTACTCCGAGAGTCATTCCCCGTGCGAATTTTTGTTTAGGTGAGAGGTTTCGATACAGTCGAAATCCCCCGATCAAACTAAAGATCCAAAAACCAGCGTAGGCGAGCATTCCGAAAACTCCGGTGCCCGTAAGGATATGCAAAAACTGGTTGTGGGCGTGGCTGACGAGCAGACCGGGGGGAGCTTCGACTTTTGCGTAATACTCCGTGAGCAGTTGCACATTCTGGTTGTAGCCCACGCCGAAGAGTGGTGAGTCCTTCCACATTTCCCAGTTTGCGCGCCAGATCCACAGTCTTTCCGTATCTCCGCCTTGAAAGGCCTGCAGGATACGGTCATTGAGCGCGGGCCAGGAAAGCATAAGACCCACGACACTCACGAGTCCAAGGAGCGCACCCACCAGGGCCCATGTCCATCGGCGAAGACTTAAAATGACTACGCTGGCAATCGGGACCGCCATCCATACGCCACGAGTAAAACTGAGCAAAATCGCGAGACTTCCAAAAATCACGGCGCCCATCCAGATCGTGCCACGCGGGCCGCTGGAGCGTAGAGCTTCGAAGCGCGGCAGGTCTTGAATCAAGATCCCGATGGGAATCATGAGCCATAACCCGTACAACTGCGCGAAGACGATCGCCTGTTGCAGAAAACCACCGGTGCGCACGGTGCCGTCCGGAAAGGCGTCGAGGACGGCGCCGGGTTGCAAGGGATCGTACTTCAAAAAGAAAATAGAGATGGCCCACAAGCATGCGAGGACGTAGGGCACGAAGTGCGCACGGATAGTGTATTCACTCACACGAATAAAGCTGAGATGGCGGCCCGCCGCCACCGCAACCAGCAGCCAACGGAAATCTAGAAGTTTCATCCACTGGAGATCGGGAACGCGGTCCGTGTTCCAAAGCAAAGATAAAAGGGTGGCGCCGAACCAAAGCCCCGCGAACCACTCGAGCCCCGTACGACGCAAGACCCACGCGCGATAGCGCGAGTCGCGCGCCGCCAAGATCAAAACCCCAAACACGAAAAGCGCCGAGAAGAAATCCATCGCCGTCTGCGAGATCAGCGTGGACACCGCGAACAAAGATAAAAACACATTCGTGGTTTTCACGAGCGCGCCAGTGTTTGAAGTTTGGTCAGTCAGATTTTGCAAAGTCATGTGGGACACTTAAAGGGGGATTCTGCCAATTTGCGTTCGTAAGAACCAGGAATTGTCGCCGCGAGCGACCGAATTCGTCGCCGTACCACGTTAAAGTTCAGCCAAGATTTGGTCCGGAGTCTGCAATGGCTCCCCGCCGGACGGGGCATGAACAGGGGCAGAGTCAAAAGGGACTCGCTTTGGGTGGTGGAAGATGGAAATTATGGGCGCGGTTCGCAATGTCGTAGCGTGGTCATGTGTGGTGTTCGGGGTCGTCGCGGGGGCGGAAGCCTATTCGCCGCGCAGTTCGGGCATGGTTCGCACCAGCACCGAGCTTCCTTTCTTCGCCCATCCTCCCGGAGAGCTCAAAGAGCAAGCCATCCAGTGGATGCTTCCCGGCGGCTCGGACGTCATGCGCCAGCAGGGCCTCGAAGCGCTCGTGGGTTCGTCGATGCAGCCGCTCGACTGGCCCGCGCTTCCCCGCGTGTGGTGGAAGTACGACTCCTACGATACCAGCAGCCGCGACACTTACGTCGGCTTTCAGTGGTCGCAGTCGAAAATCACCGGCTCCACGAAACACACCTTCACCTTGAAGTATTCGCGTAACGTCGGTCTCGTGCTCATCGGCTCGCTCCGTTCGAAAGACGGCAAGGGCGGGGATCTCGACGCCGACGGCGCGCTCGCCGCCCCCGAACTCGTGGTGGAAGATCCCGACTCGGGTTATCTTTATCCCAACGTGCGCGAAGGCTACCCGATGGTCGGCATGTGCGTCTTCGAACTTTCGATGGCGTCGGAAGAGTCGTCATCGTTCTCGCTCGATTTTCTGGGAAGCGGACACAAACAGGAAAAGGGCAAAGGCTTCGGCACGCCCTTCACGTTGTTCTCGAATTTCTTCCAGCTCGATACGGAAAAACCCATCATCGGTCATTATCTGAAAGAGCACTGCCAGAAGAAGTTCGAGCAGGCGGTCCGCCCCTGGGCGGAAAAGCAATTCCAGATGGCGCACCGGGCGTACCGCACGGAAACCATGAGCACGTGCAAACGGGAACGTCACGGCAAGGACCGGCTGGCCGAAGGCGACCGTGACTGCCTGGCCTGGCACCGCGACACGTTCCCGTCCGAGATTCAGCGCGCAACCACCGCCCGCTGCGAGCGCGGTGAAAACGATCTGTTCACGTGCGTGCTACGCCAGCGCGACATCGGCGGCGCATGTCCGATGGCCCAGAACCGCGAGGCGCGCTTTGAACCCTCCAAAAAACTCTCGAGCTACCAGCTGCGCAGCTTCCCTTGTGACGAGGGCGCGAATCTGACCTGCGTGTCGGCTTGGCCCGCAGCGAACATCGAAGCTTTCGAAAAACAAAGAATCTTCCTCGGAATCGACAAACTGACCGCCATGGGTGTTTGCCGACCGAAGTGAGTCCCCCGTGAAAACGCTGATGAATGGTGTCTTAAGTGTGGTGCTGGCGACGACCGTCGCCCTGCCGATCCGCCGCGCGAACGCGCGCCAAAATGAGGAAGGGGAGCGCCCCCACTGCGACGCCTCGGTGGAACTCTCGCTCGAAGAAGGCGACGCGCTTCGCATGTTCCACGCGAAGTTGAGCCATCTGCTCTCTCACTGGGGAAAGCCCAGCTTCGACGCCAAACTCCAAGAGATCGTCCGAAAAGATTTTCCGCAGCCGCAGGTGCTCGAGCCTTCGCCTTACTTCATGGAAAAGGCCCTGAACCTTGTCGATCAGGCGCGTTTGAAACACTCCATCGCATTGACCATCGGTACCGATGACGAGGATTGGGGCTGGTTCGACCAAACCATGCGCCAGATCTCGATCATGGAGATGACCGGCCACAACCTGATGCATCCGTTGGACCGCACGGTGCTTTCGATCCTGAAAAAGATCAAAGCCTCTTCGCAAAGCGAGATCGTGAAGGCCGAGGCCCTCATGCGCATGGCGGATATGCATACCTACCTTCTGCGTTGGCGCGTGCTGAACGGCCAGATGATCGACGATCGGGCCTCCGCTTCGTCGCGCACGATTGCGGTCGTGGCCTTGGGCCTGGTCGGTGGCGGAGTGCTGATTTCGACGCTCGTGGTTTCGGGGCCCATCGTTTCGGGAGCGGGGGCCGCGACGGCGGGGCTTTCCACGAATCCCGTGGTGGCGGCGCTCCTCGTGAAAGTGGCCGAGACCGCAGCGGGGGCCGCGATCGGTTTCGTTGGCGCGCCCGCGGCCGTCATCGCGCAGGACTCTTACCACGCCATGACCGAAGCGGTGAAGCAGTCCTACAACCGCGGAACTCCGCTCGCGTGCGAACTCGGCATCGAGATCAATACGTGGAAAGACAAAGCGCCCGAACGTCTGGCGATGGCCGCGGCCATGGGGGCGGGGGTCGGTGCGGTCGGCGGCGCGCTCACGTTCTCGTCGACGACCGCGCGACTGGTACTTTACGCGACGGGCTTGGGCGTCGGCGTGGCGCAGCTCTACGCCGTGGGAAAGATGTCCATCAAAACGGTGGAGTCGCTCGTCTTCTACCGCTTGGCGGAAGAGGCCATGAAAGCCGGCGACCGCACCATGGCGCTTCAACATTTGCACCGCGCCCGCGACCTCGCGCAAGAGGCGGGTGAGTACGCGCTCGAATCGATCATCATCGCGACCCTGACTTATCACGTGGGCCACAACTTTATGCCGGCGCTCCGGGACGGGGCGGGCGCGATCCGCCAGCTGTATGCGGCCTCGGCCGATACGCTGCCGACCGCGGTGAAGGCCGCGATCAAAATGACCGGCGCGGTTCGTCCGATCCTGGCGGGAGAGTCGACCAGCGAGCGCGTGAGCTGCCCCTCCCTTGATCCCCGTGACGTGAACTGTGTAATTGATGCCGGGGCGATGGCAGGGGTTCCCTGAAAAATGGGGGAATTCGGGCACTTGCTGGACAATTAACGCAATATGGCATAAACGACCCCCGATCACAAATTGAGGTGTCGTTTGAGCGAACAGACCAAATTTTTGAAATGGGGAGCGCGCGCGCTGATCGCGACCTCTCTTTCGGTCACCCTGCCTCTGAATTCCTATGCCTTCCAAGTCAGCTGCGCCTCGCGCGGTTACTGGACGGCGCAAGCCTTAGGCGAAATGTCGCGCCTGCAAGAAGTCCTCGTCGAATTGCAAAACGATCCGAACTGTAAAGGCATCGAGTCCGTCGTTCAGCAGATGCAGTCCGCGAAACGGATCATGCAAGAGCACGATCTGCCCGAAGGTCAAAACTCCACGCGCTTCATGAATCTGCCCGGCGAAATCGCCGCGATCTATTCCTACGTGAGCGGTGGTGCGACCGGCGCCTTGATGGAAAGCGCGCGCTCGCTCCTCGTGAACAAGATCCTGGGAATGGCCGCCGCGAAAAACAACATCGGCGTCCAGGCACCGACCGAAACCAAAGCGAGTTCGAGCCCCGTCGACGATATGCAGATGACCTGGGAGTCCATGGCCGAGCGGACCCGCCGCAGCTCTTTGACCGGCATGACCATGATGCAGAAGGTGTTCGAAGTGCTGCCGAATTACGAGCAGTGCGTTTCGAATCGTCCGAACCAATCGCTGGCGCTCGTGTCGGCGGCGATCACCATGTTTGCGGCTTTCGCTTCGGGCGAAAACGGTTCGACTCACGAGCTGGCGCGGACTTTGTCTTCCATGGTCACGTACATGCGGAACGTGAAATTCGGTCGCATGCTCGGAAAACTCAAACAGATGGAGTACTGGGCGAATCTGAGCTGTCTGTTGGAATCGACCAACAACGTCTATTGTAACGTCCAAGATACCTACGCGCTGCTCGATTTCCAAAAGGCGGGTTACCGCACGGAATTGGATCGGGCAACCGCCACGGGGCCGACGGGTCTGACCCGCGAGCAAATGAATCAGCTGGGGCGTCCCGATCACCCCCTGCACGGCTACTACATCATGGTCCGTGAGATCCCGACGATCTCGCGCTGGCTGCAAGAGGTTCAGTTCGGGGTCGAGCCCAAGCTGAAGCAGGATGCGGATTTCAAGAACGCGACCCTGACCACCATGACGAACTTCCTGGCCGCGATCAACAACATCAAGGCGATCTTCAACGAGAAGATGGTCATCTACCAGCGCACGACCGACATCAACGCGCGCCGAAACCAGCTGTTCGCGCTCCTGAAAGACATCGTCGACAATCAGCTCTTGGGCCGCATGGGGGAAGAGAACTTCTTCTCGATGGCAATTCCGGAAAAGAAGCTGCCCTTCTACCTGATGGGTTACGAGGAAGTTCCCGCAGAAGTTCTGCCCAACCAATTCCGGACGCACTCCGCGAACTGGGCGGACTGGATCGAGAACGGGGGAACCTTCCGCGGCGAATGGAGTGATCCGGATAAACTGCTGGAGATCATCCGTTCACGCCTGTGGAACGTGATGGACCAGGCGTCGGAACTCGGCTCGAACTGGTTCCGTCAGCGTTTCAACGTCGACCCGATCAACTTGATCTCGCGTTCCGTGACCGATCCGAACATCAGCGCGGTGGAAAGCCTCGTCAGCGTTTACGGTTACCTCGGCCGCTTGACCGAGCGTCTGTCGAAAGACACGACCAAAAACTACATCGTTCTGCCGGATTTGGTCGACACCATCGATCGTCTGCAGAAGGTGTTGGGCGCGTTCCAGCAGATGCGTGAGCTGACCCGTGAGTTCTTCCCGAACGGCACGAAGTCGGGCCGCGATCTGGGACTGGAGATCGCGCAGCTCGATCCTTTGCGCAAAAAGAAGATCATCGAGACGGCGGGGCAAATCCTCACCGAAACCTACATTCAATTCAACATCATCCTGCAGCGGGATACCTTCCTGGCGAACCGTTTGAACACGATGGTGATGTACGACTACTCGGACCGCGTTCGTCGCGGCGAGGGGATGGATCAGTACGTTCGCGACCTGATGGTCGTGACCGGTCGTAACTTGATCGACCGCTTGATCGAAGCGCAGGGCACGAACCCGAACCAGGCGCGTGTGGATCTCGATACCGCGGTGACCATGCTGTCCACGAACATGGAAGTCATGGAAGAGATGTTCCAGCCCGATTTCGAATCCTACTTGAATAACCTGTTGATGAAGGCGGGCGGCACCGTCTTCGTGCAGGGCGGATTCATGAATCCCGGCATGGTCATGAGCATCAAGGGCGACGATACGCCCCAGCGCTCGTTCGATCAGGCCCGCGCGCGCGTCTGCATGCAGTCGCTGCAGTTCAAGAGTTACCATCGCTTCACCGAGTACTGCCGCGGCACCGTTTGGCGCTCGCAGTTCGACGAGACGCCCTACAAAGCGCCCGGCGACGAAGAGATCTCGCAAGGTTTCGGCGCGATTTACCAGGCGATGAAGAGTTTCGGCCCCGAGATGAATAAACTCATCGCGCAGGCACGCAAGATCGAAAAGAACGGTCAAGTGACCGAAGCGCCCATGGAGACTTTCTCGGATAAGTTCTGGGTCATCTCGCGCGCGCTGTTCTCGTCGGAAGTTTACCAAGAGGTTTACAAGAAGCCGCCGGTCTTCCACCTGTCGCTCGGTTACGACGAGATGTACAAGATCCGCCGCGAGACGCACCGGAAAGCCGGTTACAAACAGGTCTGCCTGGTTCGTGATTATCTTCGTCGCAACCACGTTTACTGGCTGACGAAACAGTTCGAGGACTACCAGATGGACCGCTTCGTCCAGATCCAAGAGTTCGAGAAGAAGTGGGATCAGGTCGAGGAAGAGCGCCGTCGCGAACTTCAGAAAACGAATGAAGCGGCCCCGATTCCGGCGCCGACCGGCGCGGTGGAAACGCCGACCGGGCCCGAAAACATTCAAACCCGTCCGTAACGACGAATCCTGAGAACTGTAAAGGCCCCGCGAGGGGCCTTTTACATTTCCAGATCCATGCGCGGGCGGCAGCTGCCGCCGCTGGAAAGATCGGGCGCGTGGACCTCGTGGGCGCGAACGAAGTCGTAGATCTTTTCCCATTTGGGCGTGGGCTCGGCCGCGAACATCTCTTGCCGACCGCATTCGAAATTCAGACGAGATTGTATCGCCCGTAAACACAAACCGCCGATTCCGAATTTCTCGCGGAAGTAGCGATTGTGGCGCGAGTCGCCGTGATCGTTGTCGCCGATGATCGGACGCGAGACGCGGTTCAAGTGACGGCGGATCTGGTGCCAGCGGCCCGTGACCGGACGGGCTTCGAGAAGTGCGTAGCGTGAACGCGGATACTTTCCACCCGGTAGCGCTTCGACTTCGAAGCGGGCGAGGGAGCGGAACTTCGTCAGCGACGGCACCTTGGCCTTCGTTGAGTCCAACTCGAGCTCCAGGTCCACGTCGAACTCATCCTCGGTCCACCCTCGGCAGATGAGATGATAAGTCTTCTCAATGCGTCCGAGATCTTGGAGTCGGGAGTAGGCGCGGGCCATCTCTTTAGATAAAGCAAAGACGAGGACTCCGCTGGTCGCCACGTCCAATCGGTGCACGGGGTACAAATAGAGTCCGAGCTGTCGGCGAAGGTTGGAAAGCACGACTTTCTCGGGGCTTACGAACTTCCGCTGGTGATCGTCCTCGGGCGGGTGCACGTGATAACCCTCGGGCTTGTCGATGACGACGAAGTCCTCGCAGATCGAGAGCACGCGGTACTGAAAATCAATCGAGGAAGTTTCGGACATTGGTCCCGTTGTTTGACGACAGCCAATTGTTACAGTCAAGGCAGGAGATCCTTCCATGTCGAAATACGCTCCAGGCTCACGCGGATGTTGTTCGCGCACCCGCGATCTTCTCGGGGAGCGTGGACACGCCGGCCCTGCTCGTGCAGACCGCGGGACAACCCACGAAGTACATGACCGTTTACTTCGCACGCGGCCGTGCCCCGCTGATCAGCACCGAAGGCAAACAGATCCTGCTGAACGAAGTGAAGGCCAAGGTCCGCGTCCAGCTGAGCGGCAGCTCGGTCGTGATCCCGCCCCGGCAGGTCACCAAGCGCGGGGTCTTCGCGGCCTACAACTACCTCGTGTTGGTTTTTCACAACCAAGAGCAGTTCGTGTGGCTGAACGCCGATGACAGCCTGCCCGAGAATGAAAGTTCCAGCGGCACGCCCCAGGCGCGCTAGGTGATCGTCCTGGATGCTCTGGACATCAACAAATTGCCCGTGAATCAACAGGGTCAAAAGCGGATTCAGATTGACGCTTTCTAAGTGAAATTTTAGGTTCTCCGTCAGTCCTTTTTGACGGAGAACCCGATGTCCACGGCACCGAATAGCCTTGCCCATAAGTCTTACCTTTCGTTTTTCACCGGATCTTTCATCATCTCGGCGCTGGGTCTGGTCCTGGCGGGTTTCCTGGGCTGGCTCGAGCACCAGACCGTGGGCCATGCGCTGCAGTTCGTTTTCCTGTGCTTCGTTTTGTCCCTTCTTGAAGTTTCGATCTCTTTCGATAACGCCGTCGTGAACGCCACCGTCCTGCGCAAGATGACGCCCATCTGGCAGCGTCGCTTCCTGACGTGGGGGATTCTGATCGCGGTCTTCGGGATGCGTTTGGTGTTTCCGCTTTTGATTGTGTGCATCTCGGCGGCCGTCGGCCCGATCGAGGCGCTGAAGATCGCGACCTTCGAACCCCAACGTTACGCGGACATGATGATGGCCGTGCACCACGAGGTCGCGGCCTACGGGGGATCGTTCCTGGCGCTCGTCGCGCTGAAATACTTCTTCGACTCCAGCAAAGAGGTCCACTGGATCCGCGTGATCGAAGAGCCGCTCGCGAAATGGGGCCGCGTCGACGTCATCGAAGTCGGCATCGTGCTGGTGGGCCTTTGGGTGTTGTCGAAGACCTTGCCGCCGACGGAAGGCTTCGCGGTCTTGCAAGCGGGCGTGGCCGGGATCATCACGTTCGTCGGCGTGGAAGCGCTGGGCGAGATGCTGCAATCGCCCGAGGGTGACAACATCGATCCGCACAAAGCCTCGCTGGGCATGTTCCTTTACCTGGAAGTTTTGGATGCATCCTTCAGCTTCGACGGGGTCATCGGGGCCTTCGCGATCACCAATCACCTGTTCCTGATCGCCATCGGTTTGGGAATCGGGGCCCTGTTCGTGCGTTCGCTCACCATCATGATGGTCGAGAAGGGGGCGCTCGACGCCTTCGTTTACCTTGAGCACGGCGCCTTCTGGGCGGTCGGGGCGCTCGCCACGATCATGTTCTTGGGCATCCACTTCCATATCCCCGAGGTCATCACGGGCCTGATCGGGATCGCGTTCATCGGACTTGCGATCTGGTCGAGCTTCCGCTTGGCGAAACGGAATCAGGAGCAGGCATGATTTTCTGGGCGATGCTCGTGCTGTTCGTTTTGGTTACGCTCGTGTTCGTGATCATCACGCTGCTTTTTCCCGAATGGGTGGGCATCACCGGCAAAGTCGCGAAAGAGTATGAGCGTCAGCAACGCGGCGACGATCCGCCTCCGCCGCCGTCGGACGACGGGAAGTCCGGTCCGTAATGGCGTTTAACCCCAAAGATCACTATTTCAAAAAAGCGAAGAAGGAAAACTTCGTCGCGCGCTCGATTTATAAACTGGACGAGATCGACAAAAAACTCCGCCTGATCAAATCGGGGGACCGCGTTCTGGACTTGGGTGCCTCGCCCGGCAGCTGGTCGCAGTATGCTTCCGCGAAGGTGGGGGATCGCGGTGTGGTTTTGGGCGTGGACCTTTCGCCCGTCACCGTGAGCATGAAAAACTCCGAATTCCTGCAGGGGAATGCGCTCGAGATGGATTGGAAGACGATCCTGGAAGAGCGGGGACTTGCGGACGGCTTCAACATCGTGATGTCGGACATGGCCCCCAAGACCACGGGCATCCGCATGACCGATCAGGCGCGTTCGACGGAACTGTGTATGTGGGCGCTGGATATCGCGCTCGAGCGCTTGAAGCCCCACGGACATTTCATCTGTAAACTCTTTCACAGCGACGACTTCCAGCTTCTGAAAAAACGCATCGTCGAGAATTTCGCGAAGTTCGAAGCGGTGAAGCCCCACAGTACGCGTTCGCAGTCGAAAGAGATTTTCCTGGTCGGGATCGACCGCAAAAAAACATGATTCCTATACTCTTTGAAAATTCCGAAGTTGTTCTGGTCGACAAGCCGGCCGAGATGCTGAGCGTCCCGAGCCGTTTTGCCGACGATCCGCGCCCGATCCTGGGGCGCGTGCTTGAGGAGCAGTTGGGCCGCCGTCTGTGGCCCGTGCACCGACTGGATTTTGAGGTTTCGGGACTCATGGCTTTCGCGCTGTCCGCGGGCGCGCACAAAAAACTCAATGGCGCTTTCGAGCGCCGCGAAGTTCACAAAACCTACGTGGCGCTCGCACCCGCGGTGAATGAGCAGCCGAAGGGCGTGCTGTTCGAATGGCGTAGCCAAATCCTGCGCGGTAAAAAGCGCAGCTACGAGAGCGAACAGGGGCAAGAGGCGATCACCCACGCCGAATGGCGCCGCGAAGGCATCAGCGCACCGGCGGGTTTCGTCAATCTGCGCGAATGGTGGCTGACCCCCTTGACCGGGAAGCCGCACCAGCTGCGTTTTGAAATGTTCAAGCAGGGACTGCCGATCGTGGGCGACGAGCTTTACGGAAGCGACATTCCCTGGAACATCGAAGGCATCGCGCTGCGCGCGGTGCGGGTCGAGTGGCCGCACGCACTGGCGAGCGAGTTGAAGCTCCCGCCCGTCAGTGAAGTCGCGGGCTTTGAATTCACCGAGTTGTGAAAGGCTCGTGGCGAATTCGTTGACTGAGGTTTAGACGGCAGTCGCGTCGCCACTTTCGCCGCTAAGTTCGCGCGGTCATGAAGCTTCCCGCGAAATTCCCTCTTCGTTCACTTTTGCCAGGGGTTTCGCGCGGTCTCAAGAACACGTAGCGCGGATCTGGCTGGCCCCACGGTTGCAATTTTGTCCTTCGCCTGTGGGGGGCAATTCATGGTTAGACCCTTGGTCATCGTAATCTGTTTGGGGCTGACGGCGCGGATCACGTTCGCGCAAAACCAAGCCGTCGAAACCTGTAAAACCCGCGCGACCGAAGCTCAGACCGCCTGCCAGAACGCGCAGAACAGTTCGAATAATATGGCTCAGGTCTTCATTAAACTGGGCATCATGGTCGCCGCTTTGACGTCGAAGGGGACGCAAGGCGGGATGTGCCAGATGATGTCCGCCCTTTCGAGCGCGAACGCGAACCAACTGCAATCGAATCTGCAGCCCTGCCAGAATGCGGCCGCCGCCTGCAAAACCGCGTGCGCGACGGCGGCGAACGACACCAATACGAAGTCCTCCGCCGATACGACGAACTTGAGTGCCGCGCAGAACAACTGCCAGGTCGCGGAAAAACAAGGAGCCGTCGTGAACAACGATATGCTGAAGCTTCTCGAGATCGCCGCGACGGCCGCGGTCTGTTTGAAAGAGCTCGGCATGAAAGAAGAGACGACGACCACCACCACGACGACGACACCGACCTTGAACTGCACGGATCCCGCGAATGCCGCCAATCCCATCTGTATCTGTCAGGCCAACCCCATGGCGGGAGGCTGCGGTAACACGATCGGCGAGGTGAAGAAAATCGAAAGCGGCGAGAGCTCTACGCCTTCGGGAACGGACGCGGCGCCCACGCCTTCACAGACTCGGAACGACGATCTTCAGGGAAGCCAACGTTCGCCCAGCGCCAAGAAGGCCGACCTGCCGCGCGGAACCGCCGGTGCGATGCCGGGAGCGGAAGGCGGCGCGATGCCTACGGGGACCGCGCGCGCCGGTGTCCCCGCGCCCTCCGGAACCGATGCGGCGGTGCTTGCCGGAAGCCAGGCCGGCGGTGGTGGAGGGCACCGAGGTGGCGCGGGCGGCGGGTATCCGGAGTTCGTGAATACGAGTTCGGGTTTACGTCCCTTGTCCCGCGGACCCGCGTCGAGCGTGGCCTTCGTGCCGGGCGGACTCATGGGAAAACACCGGGATCTCTTCAAGACCGTCCACAAACGGTACAAAGCCCTCTTCGGGGAAGAGACGGGCGCGCGAAATAGCGTCTCGCCTTAAGACGGTCCGCGCTCGTGGATTGGGGGGCGGGGGACTTCACGTTAAACTGAAAGCTCAGGAGTCGACCTCATGCCGATTCGTTTTAGCTTTTTGATCGCGGTCGCGATCGCCGCCATGATGTTCCAGAACTGCGCCAAAACGCCGAATTTGGCGGGCGGGGATGTGGACGCGCAAGGCGCGCACAAAGTCGTCGACGGTCCGCTGCTTTCGTCGAAGACCTTCTACGTCGCGCACGATCCCATTCTGGCCTCCGACAACGAGACCTTGCTGCGCAAGGGGCTTCGTCTGGATGTGCGGACGGGCGTGCTCGTGAACCAGAACGATCGCGATAGCGCCGACGGTTTGGTGAAAGCGGGGCAGCGTTTCTGCCTGACTTCGGCCGAGCGCGATGAGCTGCAGCACCTCGTGCAGCAAGACGCCGTCTGCGCGGGCCTCAATCCCATGAACGCGGGCGACTACTGTCCGATGGCGATTCAGCTTCCCTACGCGCTGTACGGGTCGAATTCGCAAACGCTGACCCAGGTGGGCAGCGCGAGCTGTTTGAAGGCTCCGGACGTGGATTTCTGCGAGGGGCAGGGCGAACGTGTCGCCGATCTTCTGGATCAAGTGATCCAAACCCTCGACCAGCGCATCTGCGCGGGCCTTTAATTTTCAAAGTCTAAAAAGGGCAGAGCCCGCGCGATCCTTCGCCCGGGCCCTGAGTACTGTGGTCACGCCTAATCCGTCATGCGTGTGTTTTGGAGCGCGCGGTCCTTCGCGCGCTTCAATCAATAAAAGAATGAATACAGTCCCGCGCGGTTTTTCGCGGTCTTCGCTTTGAAGAACGCGACCGCGACGCGGGTTTGGCCGTTCAGTTTGAACTGAAAGCACAGATGGTGGAAGGTCTTCTCCGAGAAGTACTCCGCCGCCTGCAGGTCGTGGGCTTCGCAGCGCCGGATCTCTTCGATCTGCGGATTCAGGATCAGCCAGCTGACCAGACGATCTTGCCGGGAACGGTCCGCGCCCGCCGCGAGGTGCGGGATGACGCAACTTCGCAGTGCTTCGATGTCACTCTCTTGGCGGAGCGGTCGGGCGCAACCCAGGTAGCTCGCAAGGATCTGTCCGTACTCGCCCAAATTTTCGGCCGCGATCTGGCGCGGAGCTTTCGTGGCCGATTTGGCGGCGACTTTGGTTGAGGTTTTCGCGGCTTTTTCGTCCGCGGCGTGCGCGTTCAGCGCCAGCAGCGTGAGGAGCGTCGCCAAGGTCACCATGGGGACAAGGGCGTGATGCAACAGTCGGCGGTAATTCAAATTCATTTTCGTCATCTCACACCGTCCTCAGGCTGGGAGTTCGTTCCGCTCATCATGTTTTCGCCGGCGCGACGGCAGGCGGGATGGATCACGACCGCGGCGGCGGCGGGCTCACGAATCGCGGCCAGCGTCTGCCGGCAGCCCTCGGGATCCATGGGGCAAATCTTGTTGGCGTTTCCGGGATCTTTCGCGGCGACGAGAGCGGAAGTGCGGGTTTCGACCTTCTTCTGCATGGCGTCCGTTTTATAGGAGTTGCAGTTGACGGACTCGTCCATGCCCGCGATCACGTAGTCTTCCCAGCGAAATTCGCGGGCCATTTTCCATTTGCCGTTTTCGCATTTCAGGTAGGGGTCGTTCCCTTCCAGGACTTGGCGCCAGAAGGTGTAGCCTTGGTAGTTCGCGGTCATGTCGGCGTAGGACTTGATTCCCGTCGCCTTCAGTCCGTAACCGCCTTCCTCTTCCTCGATGCCTTGCTGAATGACCTCGCGCAGGTTTTTACCGCGGCGTTGGTTCATGTAGTATTCGAAACCTTCGGTCATGAAGTGCGACATTTTGTCCGCGCCGATCTTCACGCCGTTGATCTGGATCACGGAGTTGAGTCCCGCGAAGCCACGCATGACGGGAGATTCGAAAAGGGTGAAGTCTTGGTAGACCGAGTCTTTCGGTTTCACTTCGCACTTCGAGATGTTCGCGCCCATCGCCCACGTTTCCATATTGTCCATGTGGGCCGAGGCGATCGCTCCGCGAAGGGCGTTCATCGCTTTTTGCGGATCGCAACCTTCGGGCGTGTTTTCGTATTTCAGTTCGGCGCGCTCTTCCTGACGGCGCTGTTCGGCTTCGGCGCGACGGCGCGCCATGATTTGTTCTTCGGTTTCGTTGCTTTCGGGAACTTCCATGCCACCCGAGGAGCCGGAAGAGCCACCGGCATTCACTTTGCTGCGACGGCGCAGCGACTCCATTCTTTTTTTGCTGAGGCTCGGCGGGAAGTTCATTCCGTCCAGAAGCTCCTCGCCGCCGTTGTTCGCCTTTTCCAAGGCCTGACGAATGCGACGATTCGTTTCGGCGTTGGTTTGCGCTCCGACGTCTTGGAGATTGCTATAGCGGCAGGTCACGTTGTCGACTTCCCATGCGAGGCTCAGCGCCGGGGCGCCGAGAATCATCGCGAGGGGGATTGCGAACCACTTCATTTTGCCATCCTCTTTTCTTCATTCCAGCACGAGGGATTCCCGGGACGCCACACTTTTGAAGGTCGGAATGTCTTATTTCTGGACGCTTTCACGGCTGTGAAAGGGGCGTGAAAGGCGTGGTCAAATGCCCGTGACTATGGAACAAACATGGAATGGCGAAAAAGAAGGTGAAGTCGAAGTCGACAGTCCGGGCCGCAAAGAAGACGGGGGCGCGCAAAACTGTCGTTAAAAAAGTGACGGGGCGGGCGAAGCCGAAACTAAAGCCGAAGCCGAAACCGAAATCGAAGCGAAAGACCGGTTCCGCCAAAACCAAAGCCGTCGCGCCCTCCGCCGACAAGCCGACCTCCTATTGGCCCAAGAGCTCCGAACGTCAGCTCGTGTCGGTGCTCTCCGAAGATCTGCGCGACACCTACTCGAAGTTGAAATCGGTGATGACGGGTTTGGGGGCGCAGTACATCTATGCGTCCGCGAAGGCGATCATGTTCGCGCGGCTGCGCTGTTACGCCTTCGTGCGGCCGAAGAAAAGTTACGTCGAGCTCACGATCTTGTTGGATGAGCGAGTCTCGCATTCCCTTTTGAAAAGGGTGGACGTGACCGGCAAGAGGTTCCAGCACGTCCTCCATTTGAAACACGCGGACCAGATCGAAGAGCCGTTGACGGACTGGCTGGCCGAGGCCTACGCGCAGGCGCCGGCGGGGATTCCGCCGAACTTCCGCGGCCGGGGTGGGGGCGACGACGTCGAGATCATCGAAGAAGGCGCGGGAGCGCGCGGTTTCACGGAGGCGGGTGACGACTTCGACTGGGCGGAGCTCGATCCGGACGATCTAGAGAGATAAAAAGAAAAGGCCGGGGTGGACCCGGCCTTTTTCATCTCCGATTCGGAAGTACCGCGAAGACTACGTCTTCGGAATTTTCGACTCATCCACGGTGACTTCGATTTCGACGCGGCGGTTTTTGGCGCGGGCGTCTTTGGTTTTTGCGTCGTCGACGGGATTTTGCGGGCCCATACCGACCGAGCTCGTGGTGGGGGCGGGGACGCCGGCCGCGACGAGTTGGTCTTGAACGGCTTTCGCGCGCGCTTCCGACAGGGGTTGGTTCACTTTCATGGAGCCGGTGTCGTCGGTGTAGCCTTTGATGGTGAGGATATTCTCGGGATACTTCTTCATGATCGCCGCAAGCTCGTTGATGTTGTTTTTCGCTTGGGGTTTCAGATCGGCCTTACCGGTATCGAACAGGATGTCGCTTTTGAGCTTGGTGATCAGACCTTGCTCGGTGCGTTTGGTTTCCGCGATCTTCTCCAGTTCCTTCGCTTGTTTGTCCATACGTTGACCGGCATGCGCGCCGATGCCGCCACCGATCGCGGCGCCCAAGATCGCACCTTCCGTGCGCTTCCCGGTCTGGTGACCGACGACCGCGCCGACGACACCACCCACGGCCGCGCCGATGCCCGCGCCCTTCGCGGTATTGGGATTATCTTTGGTGGTTTGGCAACCGGCGAGGGCCAGTGCGAGAGCGGGGGCGATGAGGATCAGTTTTTTCATGATGTGGGTCTCCTTGTTGGTGAATACATGAAACAAAACGGAGTCAGCCTACCTTGATGCTCAAGAGCTGGAAATATGCGGTGCGGGTGGTTGAAATCGAGAGGGGAAATTTGGTGCAACCGGCAGGAGTCGAACCTGCGACCTAAGGTTTCGGAAACCTTCACTCTATCCAGCTGAGCTACGGTTGCATCATGACGAAGACCCCACAGATCTAGCGTGAAGCCCTCGGGCAATCAGTAGTTATTGCTTGGCGTCACGTGCCATCAGCGGGGTTTTTACCGCTCATGAGGTCTTGGACGGCCTCCAGAAGCGCGCGGGTCTCTTCGACGGGGCGGGCGGCGGTGATGGTGCCTAAGAAAACGCCTTTCGGCGAGCGGAGAGCGCTCGAGACCAGATCTACGTTCACCATGCTTTGGTCTTTGCGGACCATGGAGGTCATCGTCGATTCGTGGGCGCCGGTCTCTTTGATGGTGGTCAGTCCCTGACGGGCCAGCTCGTGGACCGTATGCGGGTACAGATCGAAGATGGATTTGCCGATGAGTTCGCCCTGGTAATACCCGAGCGCTTCGTGCGCTTTACGATTCGCCATGACGATGAGGCCATGTTCATCCACCGAATGCATGATCAGCGGTGAGGCCTCGAAGATCTCGCGGTAAACGCCCATGAGCTGCTGGATCGATTGCACTTCGAGCTCCAGCTGGCGCGTTTTGAATTCCAGATCTTTGAGCTCGGTGTGCATCTCTTGCAGTTGATCGGTTTTTCCCGCGAGCACTTTCATGATGTCGCGCGGACTGACGATGCCCGCGACCTGTTGGCCCTGGTCGATCACCAGAACCCGGCGGCTTGAGGCCTTCATCATCACGCGGACGACCTCGTCCAGCTTCGCCGAATCCCGAACGGTCATGGCGGGTTCGAAAAGATCTTTGTGCGCATAGATCGATTGGCCGTACTCGGAGCTCAGGTACTTCCGTAAGGACGCCTTTACGACCGAGATGTCCGACAAAAGTCCCAAGAGCTCGCCCATCGGCGACAGCACCGGTGCGTAGTGAACTTGGTAGGTCAAAAAGAAATGCATGACCTCGTGCAAGCGGTCCCCGGACCGGACGGTACGGGGGTCGGGTGTCATGAGTTGGCGAGCCGTCTTCATCTCTTCAGCGTGAACGCCGCCTTCGCCAAACGCAAGAAACCAAAACGAAAAACCCCGCGAGGTCGTCGCGGGGTCCAGGTATCATGATGGATTGAGCTCTTAGTTGGTCGCGGTCTTGCGACGCTCTTCGCAGTTCTTAATGTTATCTGAATACTCGTCTTCGCGGTCTTGCAGAACGCGGCGGTACTCCTGGAACTTCGCGATGCGGTCTTTCAGCTTTTCTTCAGTCACGCCCGCGAGCTGTTTTTCGTCTTTGGCGATACCGACGTTCATGTCTTCGTTTTTGTCGGCCCAGCGCTCGGCCTTGTCGAGCTTCGGCAGATCCGCTTTCTGATCGGTCTTCAGCTTACGCAGGCACTCGGCGTATTTGCCGTGCAGTCCCTTGGTGTTGTACTTGCGCGTGCCGTAGACTTTGTCTTCCATTTCGTTGACGTCGTTTTGCAGCTTGCGAACCTCTTCGGCCATCATGACTTTGCGCTGATAGACCATATCGCCATCGGCGTTCACGCCTAACTTTTCAGCGCCGGCCACGACCGATTCTTGCTCGGTTTTGGTCTCCAGGACCTCGGCTTTGTGGGGGTTCGATTTACACCCCGCGACGATCATCGTGAAAGAGAGTAGCGAAAAAACAACGAGACGCTTTGCCATAAAACACTCCTTGAAGAAGGTGTTTCCGATCGTAAACGAAAGCGTCACGTCGGCAAACGCGAATTCGCTTTTTGCCGTTCTCAGTCATGGAACAATTCGTTACAGTTATCGCACAAGATCGCACGATCTGGAGGTATCCATGTTGAAGTATGTATCGTCATTGGTCCTGGTCGCCGTCCTCGCGGGCTGCTCGTCAAACCCCCATAAAGCGGAAGAGACGAACACCAAACTGAAGAACGCCGAAGAGGTCGGGCAAAACGTGACCGTCGGTCAAAACGACTCGGGCGAAGTCGTCGCCAGCCGCAAACTGAAACTGGCGGATCAACTGCGCGATCTGCAACGCGAAACCTACGAGCTTGAATACGAAATCTACGGCAACGACAAACTGGGCCGCAAAGGCATCTACACGGTCCTGCGCGAATGTTACGACAAAGGCGGGGAGCTGAAGCGTCTGCCCAGCCGCGCGATCCTGACTAAAAACGAAGATAAATTCGGCGGCAAGATGGTGCTGGACGAGAACAAAAACCTGGTCAGCCTGTCGGACGAGTATTTCCTTGAGCGCATCAAACGCTTCGAAGGATACAAAGACGGCTACGAACAGCAAAAAGAGGATTTCGACGACAAGCTCCGCACGTGCAAACACGCGAGCAAGGAGTAAAATATGAAATATCTTTTGCCGTTGATCGCGCTCGCGTTCATCGCGGGCTGCAAATCCCACGAGGTTTTGCCCGAGAAGATCGAAGTCAAAGTCTCGCGCGAGACCCCCGATAAGGATTGTAAGCTGATCGGTCCCGTGACCGGCAGCACCTCCAAAATTGGTGAGTCCTCGGAAAAAGCGCTCGAGAACCTGAAGACGGATGCCGCCCGTAAAGGCGTGAACTTCGTCCATTACGAAAGCGCCAGCGCTTCGGGTTCCTCGATGAAGGGCACGGGCTACTTCTGCCCCTAAGACTCCTTCTTTAAGGTCGTCCTTCAGAACCCACACCTTCCCCGAGGTGTGGGTTTTTCATTTTCCCCTCTTGGTTTCGACGATTTTGAGACGCCGGACCGGTTTTTCTTCTAAAATGAATATATATTGAGTAATATTCATTTTAGAAGAGGGCCCCCATGCGCCACCTATCCGAAGAGAAACGTCAGCTCATCTTGGCCGCGGCCCTCGAGTGCTTTCTGCACTCGGGCCCCAAAAAGACCAGCATGGGACAGGTCGCCCGCATCGCGGGGCTCGCCACGGGCGGGATCTATCTGTACTACCGCGACAAAGATCATCTGGTTCAAGAGACCGCCTTGCAATTTGCCGAGGTTCACCGCCTGCGGGTCCGCGACATCCTCGACTCGCCTGAGGCCGCCGACGAAAAGCTGCGGGCCTATGTCCTTGAGCGCTTCGACGTGTGGGAGAAACTTTCGGGACCGGGGCTCGTGGAGTTCACCGCGGCGGTTCTGAAGTCCAGTGGCGAGAGCCTTCAGAAAGACACCGAAAACTGGTTTCGCAGTATCGAGGGTCTGCTCACCGAAGGCGTGCGCACGAAGCTCTTCCGTCGTCTGGACGTGAAGCGGGACGCCGAGATCTTCCTGCTCGCGATCATGGGCTTTTTCCCCATGCCGGGCCTCGCGAATCCGAATCGGCCCGGACGGGCGCAGCTTCTGAAGTTGGTGGAGTGGTTCATCGAACAATGGAGGTCGTGATGCGTTTACAGCTTTTCGAATTCGGAGATCTGGAGTTCATGCCCAAATTCATCCGCCACGGCATCACGGAGTTTCTGGCCGAGGTCTCGCGTCGGACGGATCCTTACTTTCCCACGCGCGGGCGTTTACGCGAATTGCTCGAGGTCTCGGGCGACGCGAAGCTCATCGTCCTGGGGGCGGGCTCGGGCGGGGGAATCTTCGAAACCTTGACGGAGCTTCCCGCAAATCTTGAAATCCGCCTGACCGACATCCATCCGCCGACGGACTTCATACGCCCCGCGGATCCGCGCGTGACCTACGATCCGCGCTCGGTGGACGCGCGCGCGATCCCCCCGGACTTGCGAGGCGTGCGCGTTTTCTATTCGTCGTTTCACCATCTGGATCTGGTGTCGGCACGCGAGGTTCTGGCCGCGGCGGAGCGCGACGGCGCGCCCATCGCCGTTTTCGAGGGAACGCCGCGAACCGCGCAAGGCGTGATCGCAAGCCTTCTTGTTTTGCCGTTGAGTTTGATCATGATGCCGCTGGTTCGACCCTTTCGATTCAGCCGGCTGTTTTGGACCTACGTGATTCCGGTTTTTCCCTTGGTCTTGACCTGGGACGCCTTGGCCTCCACGCTGCGCACGTCGACGCCCACGGAATTCGCGAAGCTCACGCAAGGTTTGGATCGACATCGTTGGGAGTCCGGCTATCTGCGCGGACCTCGGGGCGAGCAGATTCTTTTTCTGATCGGGCAACCACAGGCCCAAAAACAAAACCCACGCCTTGGTGAAGGCGTGGGTTCGGAGAAATCCTAAATCAGAAAGACGATCAGGCGCCGGCGGGTTTCAAGCAACCGATGATGTAGCGGGGCTTGTAACCTTTTTTCGAGGAGTTCGGAAGGTAGGGAGTTCCGCGCGTGCCCGCACCGAACCACATGCCGTTCGGCAACTTGATCGCGATGTGCCCGCACTGTTTGCCGCCGCCGCAAGGACGACCGCCACCCGAAACGCAGACCGAGTACGCGGGGAGCGAAGCGGGGCTGACTTTACCGACCTGCTTCATGCCGCACTCACGTGCGAGGATGCCGTAACCTTCTTCGGCACGCACGCCCGAAGCGTAACGACCGCATTTTTTCTTCGCGAGCAGCGTCTTTTTCACGTCGCGGTAGCAGTAGGTCATTCCACCACGTTTACGGCGAGCCGCGAACAGACCTTCGTCTTCGGTGCTGACTTCGTCGTCTTCAAGACCTTCCACGGTTTCGACCATGGACAGTTTTTTCGCTTCGAGATCTTCCACCGAAACCAGAACGTCGGCGGTCGTCGAATTGTCCGAGTCGATCCCCAGGCGGGCGACTTTCCCATCGCGCGACATCTCGAGGACTTCGACCTCTTGACCGGCCGACAGATTCAAACGGCGATCGCCGTCGACGGCGCCGTCCAGTGTCTTATAGATACGGGCCTGAACCGCTTCGTTCAGCATCAGACGCGATCCCTCTTTCAGGCGGACTTTGCCCGAGACCATTCTTTCGATCATGCCGTTGAAGTCCAGCGGCACGTTCAGAACGTTCCCTTTTTGTTCGGCTTGCGCGACTCCGCACAAGCTCATGACCAAAGCCATGCCCAACATTGATTTTTTCACGCGTCCTCCCGACGACGATTCGGAGTTAATTTTTGAATCCGCGAGTCCTTGTTCACGAACCGTGCCCACGAAGATCAAAATAGATTGAGGAACGGGGACCCCATCGGCGGCGAACTTTTGATCACAGGCGCACGGATTGTCGCAGGATCACGAGCTCGTGGCGGACCGGGTCCCGGATCCAGATCTCCTGGTTGTAGCCGCCTTGCCCCGGAAGGGAATAGGCGAGCCAGAAGACCCGCAGATCGCGCGAGATGGCCTGCGTGATCGCCTGATTCAGCTCGGGAGAGTCGACCTCTAGCGCCTGCATGATGTGGCTTCCCCCTTCGGTGGAGGTACGTCCCCGGGCGGCCCGCGAGGGGATCGCCACGAGCGTGCCTTCGGCGTTACGGATAACCGACTGGAAGATCCAGCCGTCCTCGGGCGGATGCCAGCCGTAAAGACCCGTGAGGTTCAGGATCAGCGTCTGCGGAATCAAAGTCAGGCCCATCGGGATGCGGTCGCGCAGGTGATTGACCTCGAGATTCACGATCCCGCGCACGGCGGAAAGGACGTTCCGGATGGGGAGGCTCGCGTTGGTGTCCGTCGCCTCGGCCCGGCGCAGGTAACCTTGATGCGAGGGGATCCGGCAGCCCGCATCCGAACGAACGTCGAAAGCGAGTTTACGATCCGAGCCGATGTGTGCGCCCTCGATCCGGTAGCCATGGTTGGGATGCGCCACGATCTTCATACCCTTTTCGTCGATCTCGAAAAGTTCGGCCGCCCGCAGACGGAAGAGGGGTTCGTTCTCGCAGCTCGTTTCCTGAAGGGTGTTGACCCCTTTCTGAATCCACTGCGCGAAGCCTCCCGTGCGGGTCATCACCGCGAAGTAGTGGCAGTCCGAAGAGGCCTTCCCGTCGACGGGTTTATCGCCTTGCAGGCCCTTGTAAATGCCCGTCCGGTGCGAGTGGATCGCGACCAGATACGTCTCGGAGCCGTATTGAATGAACGCGGGGCCGCCCGAATCGCCGAAGCAGATCCCGCCGGTCTCACGCTGGTCGATCATGAAGCCGTACTCGAAATTCGTGTCGAAGCGGGCGTCGCGGTGAATGCCCAGAAGCGGGGTGCGACGAATGAACGAGTCCCGTCCCCAGGCGATTTCGCGGTCGCGTTCGGCGCGGTCGTCGTCGAGCATCGAGGTGAGCCCGTAGCCGTAGATGTGGAACTTCTGCGCGGTGATTTTGGCGATCTCGAGCTGCGGGATCTTCGCGATGACCGCCGCGGCGGGGGCTTCGCCCTCGAAGCGCGCGAGCGCCAGGTCCTTCGGTGCGCGGGGCATGTAACCGCCCTTCACCTGCATCCATTTTTGTCCTTCGAATTCCTCGTGGACGAGGATGCGGCTCACGCGAAACGCGACCGTCGGGTCCGCCGCGAATGCGATTTTTCCGAGGTCGGCGTAGATGCCGTCGTGGTAAAGGTCGGCCTCATCCTGAACCGGCTTCAAGCAGTGCGCGGCCGTCAGGACCACGTTTTTCGCGACAAGCACGCCCGTGCAGGTGCTGAAATCCGCTTGGCCCTGAGCGGTGCCTTTCTTTTGCGGTCCCAACACCATGACGACGGAGTTGCGTCCGGGGTCGTCCGCGAGCGTGGTTTGCCCGCCGATCAGCCCCTCGGTCGCGCCGGGATTCAGCCACGAATCGGAGCGATCCTCGCCGCCCTGGCAGGCGACCAGCATCGAGAGGCTCAACCCCGCGAGGAGCCGGCGCAAGTATTGGACGTAAGTTCCCGATTTCACGTTCGACATCGCGGGACTGAAAGGCAAAAGCCCGGCCACCGGGCGCGGGCCTCAACTCGAATACGTCGTCGCTCTAGGATTCGGGGGTGACCGATTTCGGCACCCGCTCCAGGAAGGCGCGGAAGTCGGCGGGGGCGGGCGCCACGAGCTCAAGGGTGTCTCCCGAAAACGGATGGGGGAATTCCAGCACGCGCGCATGGAGCATGAGTCGAGGGTAGCCCTCATTCTTCCCGCCGTACAGAAAGTCCCCCCAGATGGGGCGCTTCACGCCGGCGAGGTGGATGCGGATCTGGTGCGTGCGACCGGTCTTGGGTTTCGCCTCGATCCAGTCAAAGCCCTCCGCGCGGGCCAGGACGCGAAAGTCGGTCTCGGCCTTCCAGCCGCCGGAACGGACCTCCACCATACGCAGAAGTTTTTTCTTCGCGTCACGCACGGGCGCGACGTGATTCAGAACCGAAAACTCCGTGCGCGCGTCCTCGGGGCGCGGCTTCGCGAGCGCCCAGTAGGTTTTCCTCATCTCGTGATCGCGGAAAAGGTCCGTGAGCTTCGCGTTCACACGTTTTGAAAGCCCGAGCACCAGAACACCCGAGGTGTCTTTGTCCAGACGGTGATGAAGCGCGGCCTTCACGCCCAGGTGCCGCTCGACCCAAGAGACGACGTGCGGACGACGCTTGTCGAGACTCTGCTGCGACAAAAGTCCCGCGGGTTTGTTCACGACGAGCAGATCCTCGTCGCGATAGATGATCTCGGGAGCTTCGAATTCGCGCATCAGGCCTTCGGGAATTCCGCGGCGAGGGCTTGCGCCACCGCCGGCCGCGACCGCACACGCTCCATGAAACCGCGCAGGTTCGGGAATTTCTCAAGATCCACGCCCACGCGCGGGGACCAGCTCAAGATCACGAATAAGTACGTGTCGACGAAGGAGTAGTCTTTCCCCAGGACGTAGCCCGCGGTGCCGACTTGCGTTTCCAAAAGCTGCAGGCGTTTTTGAATGACGCCGACTTGATTCGCCTTTTGTTCGTCGCTGAGGCCGGGACGGAACAAGGGCGAGTAGCTTTTGTGAACTTCGGTCGCGACGTAGTTGAACCATTCGATGGCCTTGTAACGTTCGGCGGTGCCCCACGCGGGCAGAAGGTTCTTCGCGGTGTTTTGATCGGCCACCCACTGCAGGATCGCGACCCCTTCGGTCATCGTTTGGCCGTTCGGGAGCATGAGCGCCGGCACGTAGCCCTTCGGATTCACTTTGGTGTAGTCGGCGCCGGTCTGGTCGAGCTTCGTGCGCAAATCGACGCTCACGTACTCGGCGTTCATGCCGGCTTCGAGAAGGGCGATACGGGACGCGAGCGAGCAGCTGCCGGGCGAGAAGTAGAGTTTCAAGGAATCCTCCGAAATTGTTGAAAGTCAGGGCAGAAGCCTCTCGTAGCACGGGGCTCCGTCCTTGACTATTTTTGGGGCTAAGCACAAACGAAAGTCACCCATGCGACCCCAAGAAAACCTCGCCTTCCTTCGTAAACACCTCTGGATTGCCCTCGGCCTGGCCTTCGTCTTCCGGGCCTTGACCGCGTATTTCAACTACGGCCCCCAAAGCGTCGACGACTACGACCACGGACTGATTCCGGCGTGGGAGCTTCTGCGCGGGATTCCCTTGAACCTTCCCGAGTGGCGTAGCCCGCTTCTGGTCTGGACGCTTTACCCTTTCGCGAAACTGGCGAGCCTCGTCGGTCTGACGGTCAGCTTCGACATCTTCCGGGTGATCATGCTGGCGCTGGGCGTGTTTTCATTGTGGGGGATCTGGAGCTTCGGCGGTTACCTCGCGCGCAACCCTTCCTTCGCGCTGACGACCGATCGCCTGGGGGCGCCGACGCCGCTCGAGGCCGAACGCCGCCGGTTGTGGCTTGTGCCGCTTTATCTTTTGAGCGTGCATTTCATCCTGTCCTTCGCGGTCACGCGCGCCTTCGGCGAAGTCATCGCGGCGACGCTCGTGCTGATCGCGGTCTTGTGGATGGAAGAATCGCTCGATCACATGGACAAGGGCCGCGCGCGTCTGCGCTTTTTCGTGGGGGCGAGTCTTCTCGGGATCGCGTGTTTGTACCGCTACCAGGTCGGTGTCCTGGGGATCGGTATGGCGGGTTACCTGCTCGCCACGCGGCGATTCCGTGAGTTCGGTTGGCTCGCGGCGGGCGGGCTTGTTGCGCTGCTGCTCGAAGGCGGGAAAGATCTGCTTTTCGGACGCACGTTTCTGGAGACGCTCCTTGCCTATCTGAACGTGAACAAAAACGGCGCCATCGAGTGGAGCAATCAGCCCTGGTACAACACGTGGACGACCGTCATGCTGATGTTCTTCCTGCCGTTCAGCGCGCCGTTTTTCATCGGCCTGAAAAAGACGATCCGCTTCGAGCGCGTCGTCTGGATTTTGATTCTGCTTTTCACCGCGATTCACTCCATGATCCCGCACAAAGAAGAGCGCTTCCTGTACCCGATCCTGCCGCTCACGCTGGTGCTGCTGGGACGTTTGTGGGCCCGGGCGTGGGGCACGAAGTTCGAGAAGTTTTTCTTCCGCCCGTTCATCGGCTTGATCATGATCGCGGGACTTGCCGTGGCGACGATCTCGAATTCACAAAGCGGCGAATACGAACCGCTGCTGCGCGCGGCGCGGCTATCGGGCGCAGCACGACTACCGGGTTCGGTTTTGATCTGGGATAACGAAAGTCTGCTCGAGAAAAGCTTCTTCCGCGAGCGCCTCGTGGTGGCCCCGGTCGAATACCAAATTCATCCGGGACTGCCGGCGATCGAGGATCTTGAGCGCCTGCGCCAACGCGGACAGAGCCTTCTGGTGGTCACCTCGAACGAAGAAAAACTTCCCGCCTTTCGGGAGTGGCGCGCGGGCATTCCCGCGGGACTCGATTGCGGCGAACTCGACCGCATCCAGTCGATCGGCGACCGGATGCTTTACCGCTCTAATCCCAAGTACAACACGCGCCGTAAGCCCACCTGGATCTACCAGTGCTTCTGGCCAAGCGACGCGGCTGACGAGCACTAGAACGTGATCTTGATCGAGGTCGCGGAACGTTTCGCTTCGCCGTGGTAGACGGCCTCGACGTTGTTGCCGTCGGGATCCAGCACGAAGCCCGCGTAGTAACCGGGATGGTACTGCTGGCGATCGCCGGGTTTTCCGTTGTCGCGTCCGCCGACCTCCAAGGCCGTGTGGTAAAAAAGGTCGACCATTTTTTTGTCCGCTGCCTGAAAAGCCAGGTGCGTTCGCCCGGTGAGTTTTCCTTGAGCGGCTTCGCTCTCGGCGCTCGTGATGACGAACTCGTCCCACCACGCGAAGCCATCCTGTTTGCCGCCTTCGGGAATCCCGAGCGCTTTGAAAACGGCGCTATAAAAGCGGTAGCTCGCGCCGAAATCCTTCACGACAAATTGGATATGATCGATGAGCCGTCCGCGGTGCAGTTCGTTGGTTTCCATGGGGCCTCCTGGGCTCCAAGAAGGCTGCAACGAGTCTGCCGGGGCGTAAATCCTTAAAACGGGTACTTTCTACAAAAGCGTCCTGCAGTTTAAACAGCTCTGGAATCGTGAACTTCTATTGCGCTTGGTCAATATGCGCCCTTCGTGGTAGGCGAACGCCACCACAACCTTCAATCCCAAGGGGGAGAGACTCATGAAACTGAAAATGATGGTTCTTGGACTCGCGATGCTGGCTGCATCGTCGGTCATGGCTGCGAAACTCGATCAGCCCGTTATCGTTCGTTACAATCCGCAAACTGGCGCCGCGGAAAAACTCGTTCTGAACAAAGAGATCACCTCGAAGGCGGAAGCCGCGAAGCTCGCTCAAGAAGGCCGTTTCGTCGCGATGGCGAACGAAAACGTCGCTCTCTCGGAGCTGGATCGTGAAGCCGGCGCATCGAGCTGGTACTGGTACTGCCCGTACTGCTACAATGGCTACAACCAATACCAACAGTACTATCCGTCGTACTACTACTACGGTCAGTCGTATCAGCCGTACTACAGCTACCAATATCAAAACTGCTATTACTACTACTACAGCAGCTCTTACTCTTACCGCCGTAACGGTTGGTGGAGATAAGTGCGAAACGAGGTTCTATGACAGGTTCACATTACGTTGTGTCCGCCGGCCGCCGCTTTATCGCGGGTGGGCTCGTCGCACTGACCATGTTCGCCGCGCAAGCGGAACCTGCTCCGGAACCTCAAATGAAGCTCAACCCGAATTCGCTGGATCTTCTGCGAAACGAGTTGGGCTTCGAAGCCGCCCGTGCCCGCATCCAGGGTTATCTCTGGGGCACGGAGGCGAAATCCCGGCGACTGCGCGTCGCCGTGCTGGATAAAGGCTTCCGCGATTGGGAATCCCGTCGCGGAGTCAGCCTGCCCAAACGCACTCGCTACATTCAAGGTCCCATCAAGGCGATGAACGCGAGTCCGCACGGAACGCTCATGGCCGAAATCATGACGTCGCTCGTGGTCGGTGCCGAGTGGAACCGTCCCGATTACGTGAACATTCCCTTCGATCTTTACCTGATCAACGTCGCGGGTTTCTCGAACTTCAAAGCGGCGGTGCAAACCATCGTCGACGAAAAGATCGACATCGTGCTGTACGCCGAAGTCTGGGAGCTCGGCGGAAACGGTGACGGTCGCGGCTTCATCAATGCCGAAGTGACCAAGGCGACCGATGCCGGCGCCCTTTGGATCAACGCGAGCGGGAACTTCAACGGCCGCGCTTACGATTCGGGAATCGAAGTCGGCGAGAAGAACCTCGTCGAACTTCCCGACGAGAACAACGCGCTCAAGGTCGTTTGCGAGCCGCCCCGGGGCGAAAGCGAATGCCTGGTCAAGATCACCTTGACTTGGAATGCCTTCCAGGACGACTCGACTAAGGGCACGACGAAAGATCTGGATCTGGGACTTTTCGACGACAAACTCAAGACCGTGCAGGTTTCGCGGTTGAAACAGGTCGACGTTCCCGGTGAGGCCGGGGCGGGCGAATCGAAATACCCGCGCGAAACCATCGCGGCGAACTTGAAAAAGGGCGACTACTACATCCGCGTGCGCTCGCTGCAAACCGACTGGACCGCGGACGACCGTCTGCGGATCCTCGTCGATGGCGATTCGGTGTCGCTGCCGTCGGGCTCGGTAACCGAGTCGCTGCAGAATCCCGCCGATCACCCCGCGGTCATCACCGTGGGCGGCGCGGACGCGGTTCGCTCGTCGGTGTCCATGCAGCTGATGAAGCCCGAGCTGACCGTGCGCTCCTCGGCGATGGAGAAGCTCGGTAAAGAGTTCCGCGGAAGTTCCAACGCGGCGGCCATCGTCGCGGCGGGGGCGATCCTTTTGAAATACGAAGAGCGCTCCATGGACCGCGAAGAGTTCCTGCGCCGGGCTTCGGGAAGTGCTTCGCCGGTGGGCGAGGCCGCCTGGGGCTGGGAGTCGCTGGGACTCATGACGCCTCCGGGCTGTTTGCAAGCGGTCGAGAAGACCACGGGCATCCGCGAGATCGATCAAGTTCTGAAAACGGGTGGACGTTGGGTGGAGACGCCCTTGGGACCCAAGATCCTGGTCGCGCGCGAGCTGTCGAGCCTGCGTCCGGGCCTGGCCGTGAACGCTCCCCAGCAGGCGCTCTGGGTGGGGAACCGCGGCTACCTCTTGAAAAATCGCGGCGAGTGGGATCCTTCCATGAGCCAATCCGTCGAAGTGATCCAGCGCCCGCGCGGCACCAGCCTCTGTAACGAAGATTCGAGTTTCCGCGCCTTCCTCCTTCAGTAGCAACAAGCCGTCCCCCTCAACCCGGGACGGATCCCACGCACAGACCCTGAGCCCGCCCCTTAAAAGGCGGGCTTTTTCGTTTCCGGGAACTGAAAACGGAGCGTGGGAAAAAGAAACGGGGATGAGTCGCCTCATCCCCGTCGGGTGTTCTGGAATTTCGAGAGGCGCGCTTACTTGATCAGCGAGTAGCTGAGTTCGCTGACGCCGCCACCGGTCAGCTCCGCGACGCTTTCGCGCACTTGCGATTGGCGCACGGTGAACAGGTATTTGCCGGGGGCCGTTTCACGCAGCACCAGACGGGTTTGGTAGAACTGGCGGCGCGAATCGCCGGGGAAGTAGGTCACGCGGTCCTCGCTGTACTCGAGGCTGACGTCGCTGACTTTCAAAAGAGTGGTCAGCACGAAGTTGGGCTCCGAGATCGAGCGCTCGCTGACGAACCACGAGCGGGTCACTTTGCCCTTGCTGACTTCCTGCACGCGGTAGTCGCCGCTGGCTTCTTTCACGACGTTCAAAGTCTCGCCGACCTCGCAGTTCGGGATGACTTCTTGGTTGTACCGGCAAGCCAGGCCTTGGATTTGGTAGGTGCCTTCGACCGAAGCGAAAGCGGGAAGAGCCATCATCAACATCGCCGAGACCGAGACCGCGAATTTTTGCAGCATGGTTTGGAATCCTTTGTGGGGAAGAGTTTTGGAGTCAGGCGGCGAATATCAATTGTGAAAGTCTTTGTCACGGCTTGAGCTTGGTGAAGAATCGGCGGCGAAAAAATGAAAGACGCATGACCCTTTCGCCGCATCGTGTCCTGACGCCTGACCAAAGATTGGTGGGAGCCAGGTCCACCAGGGCGCAAATGGGGCCGAGACGCTTTGGAATGCGACACGACCGGATCCGGATGAAACGAAGCCTGTCTTAAAATGCAATTGGGTCCGCGGGTGAGACGCGAAAATCCCATGATCCTTTAGACGCTATTTCAGAGATCGACATCTCGTTCTGGGACGCGGGGCTCTTGAGACGCGGCGGCGTTTTTAAGCGGAGGCGGCAGGGCGATTTCGAGACACTTCGGAATCGAGGAGTGGCATCGGCGTTGCTCTTCAACCACTCACGTCCAGGGGGGATGAACGATGCATGGTTTGCTTCGGTTGAATACTATTGTCCTTGCGATGCCGGCGCTTCTCGCGTTCGCATCGACCCCGGCGCTGGCTCAAGAGTCCAAGAAGCTCCTGGAACGGATTTCAGGCAGTAAGATCCCTGGGGATCATCCGCTCCTGGTGCAAATGGAAGAGAAGCTCGCGCAGGGAGATCGGTTGGGGGCCGCGCGGATCGCGCTTCAGCACCCGAACTTCTACAACATCACCGTGAAACAGATGGCGCTGAAGCTGTCGACGCGTGAGCTGACGATCGCGCAGAAGCTGAACGACTTCGCGGCGTCTTATATCGGCGTCGTGAAGGACGGCCTGGATGCGCGTCTCTTGTTGACCGGGAACTTTCACTACGCCGCGGCTGCGGGCGTGGTCGCATCGCAAGACGTGACCCGCAGTAACGCGCACTACGAGCAGCTGGACGATGCCGCCGGCCAACGTCGGATCAATCTGGCCTCGGTCCTCACCCGCGTGAACGGCCAGCTTTTGGCGGCCGAAAGCGGCGGCGGCAACGTGGCCAATCCGGATCCCGCCGGTGTTCTGACGTCGCGCGCGTTTCTGGGCGCGCACGCCATCGCCGGAACCAATCGTCGTCCGGTCGAGTACACCATGAAGGTCTTCATGTGCGTCGACATGGCCGAGTGGTCGGACACGGGATCGAGCGACGCGCGTGTGGGTCGCGACATCGACCGTATGCCCGGGGGCGATCCCGGACGTTACCTGACGACGTGCAAAGGCTGTCACACGGGAATGGACGGATTCCGCGGCGCTTTCGCGCGCTGGGATTGGACTCCGGAAGGCTTCATCATTCACTCGAGCACGCACACCGACAGCCGCTTCGATCGGTTCGTCGGAGGCATTTCGAAGAAAATGAATCACAACAACACGACCTACCCCACGGGGCACGTCACGAGCAGCTCACAGTGGGTGAATTTCGCGCGGGCTCCGGCGAACGCAGCGTTGTTCGGTTGGCGGGGCACTTCCGCTGCGGTGGTCGATAAAGGTTTCGACGTGAAAAGTTTCGGTAATCTGGTCGCGAACTCGGAGCGTTTCTCCCAGTGTATGGTGAAACGCGTGTTCGAGGCGGTCTGCCGGAAGGAAACGCAGATCGCGTCGAACCCCGGATACTTCCAGGCCTACGCGACTCTTTTTGAGAAGAGCGTTTACAATATGCAGGAACTCTTCGCGCAAGTCGCCATTTCGCCGGAGTGCAATCAATGAGAAAACAAAAATATCTCGTTTTGGCGCTGGTGTTTTCATTGGGTTTGACGGGCTGCGGTCCCGCCTTCGAACAGCTGGATCTTTCCAGCACGGGTCTGCGCAATGACGTCGATTTGTTTAAGGTTTCCGTCAACGAAAGCCTGCTTTCCGCCGATCAGGTTCTGGCGAGTATGTCCGAAGTGACGGGCGTTGCCGCGGACGGAGCGATCTTGACCGAGTGGAACAACAACGCGCGCACGGCCCTCGCGACCAACTACAAAGTCGTTTCGATTTCGGCGCCGATCATGATGGCGGCCGCGAATCTGGGAAGCCGGTTCTGTGACCGAACTTTGGATAAGGAAGTGGGCGCGGCCTCGGCCCAACGTCGTCTGTATCCGGGAATCGATTTTTCGAAAAATATGTCGCAGCTGACCGACGCCGAATACGATGTTGCGCTTCGCAATCTGGCCCAAAAAATCTGGGGTCGCGAGGCCTCGGCGGAAGAGCTCGCGCTTTTCAAAGAATTTCGCGCCGGCTTTCTGGAAGGCCTGAGCGCCGGTGAAGCCGCGCAACCGCAGCGGACACGCGCGCTGATGCTGGGCGTGTGTACGGCGATGCTGGCCAGCTACGAGTCTTTGAGTCTTTGAGGTGAGCCTTTAATCGATCAACTGTCTTAGGAATGGGTGGTTCTCGTGAAAAAGCCGAAAAAGCAAATTCCGCAATGGGCCGCGACCGGACACGCACGTCCCGTCACGCGCCGTGATTTTCTGGCGTCGGGAATCATTCCGTTCGCGGCGGCGGTTTCGGCCCCGCAATGGATGAGTCTTCTGCTGGGATCCAAAGCCCACGCCGAGACCGCGATCGACAAGTGCCCCGCGCCGGAAGGCGGGATGCCCGCCGTTTTCGTCATCAACTTGGCGGGCGGCGCCGCGCTTTCGGGAAATTTCATGCCCCACCGAATCGACGGCGGGAAGCTGGCTTCGTATTCGAAAATGGGAATGGGAAGCGCGCCCGCCATCGTCACGGGATTCAACGGGGCGAAGTTTTACAACGCAAGTCAGTTTCTGTCGGGCGTGAACGCCGCGGCGGCGCAAGGCACGCGTGATAAAGTCAATTTTTTGGGAATCTGCGCGAAATCGCAAGACGACACCGCCGCGAACCGCATGGCGATCGAAGGTCTCGTCACGAAGGCGGGGCTGGTGGGAACCTACCTCGCGCACTTGGATCGCAACGTGAATGGCTTCCGTCACTCGCCGGCGGTGCTGAGCCCTCCCGCGCCTTTGAGCGTGGCGCGCCTGGAGGATATTCGCAATAGCTTGGGTTACGCGGGGGCCATGGGCGCCAGCCTGACCGGCGCGCAAAAAGCGAAGCTCGCGAACTTGATCAAAAATCTTTCCGAAGCGCAGGCCCGCCGATTGATGGCGACTTCGAGCGGCGCGCAGATCAAAGACGTCGTCGAGTGCGCGGGTATTAAAAACGTCGAACTCAATTCGGGGACCGCGGGCGGTATCGATACGCCCACCGATATCAATAGCCTGTGGACGGCCGATCCGGGCGTGGCGGGGGCGACGATCATCACGCCCCAAAACCTCGCGATCTTCGGCGCGATCGCGCATAACGTTTTAGACGGCAACGCCGGCTGCGGTACGCTGTCGTTGGGCGGGTATGACTATCACGACGCCACGCGGACGACGGGCGACCGATTGGACCGCGAGGCGGGAATCGTCGTTGGGCGCATCCTGCAGACCGCGGCGTTGAAAAATCGCAAAGTGTTTATCTACGTTGCGAGCGACGGCTCGGCGGGCTCGGTGGATTCGGGTACGGGCGGTGAAGCCTGGGTTACGGATCGTGGCGATGCCGGTTGCAATTACGTTTTGGCTTTTGATCCGGCGGCGCTGCATGCGTCGACGGGAACGCAGCTCGGTGGGTTCACCGACGGCCAGACCGCGGACGGCGCGCACCTGATCGGCAACAATGCCGAGCTCGCGGCGGTCGCGGCCTTCGCGAACTACATGAGCTTCGCGGGACAGACCTCACGTTTCGAAAGCGTTGCGCCCGGACGTTTCACGACGGCGCAGTACGACGACGTCACCAAGATTAAGTAAGCGATCAGGTCAGTTCGGATCACTCGGGGGAGTGCGGTGTTAAAAGGGAATTCGCGCGGACTATTCATGGCCTTGGTGATCGCGGTGCTCGCGCTCGCTTACGGCAATTGCGGACGGATCAACGATTCGCTCCTCATGGATTCCAGCACCCTGGGCAACGCGATGTGCGATTCACGTTTGCGTAAGACCTTCAGCGAAACCTACCATCCGTTTCTTTCCAAACACTGCGCGCAGTGCCACTCGAACTCTTTCGCGAGTCCCGACGTGGGTTCGGCGTACCGCGGATTCATGTCGCGTTCGATACAAACCATCGACGGTCAGGCGGTCACGGCGCACGGCTCAAACTCGAACTCGATCGCCTTCCAACCCGAGATCGACGCCTTTAAGCCTGAGTTCACGACGGCCTTGGCCACCTACCAGCAGTGCCGGGTCTCGGATATCGGGGTCGATTTCATGCTCGCGAATAAAAATCTGCCGGCACTTCCCGCGCACGACGGCGGCGTCGATTCGGGTTGGCAAACGCTGGAGTGGAAGGTCGACGAGCTCGCGGTTCCGAGTAAACGGGGCGCGGTCCTGCGGGCCTTCTTCAAGATTCAAATTCGCGCTTACATGGCGGCGGGGGCGGTCGCGGGGCTGCAAGTCCGTCGGCCGATGATGACGCTGCACTCGGGACAATCCGACGTGAAAGTGAAGTCGCTGAAAATTCATTTGGATAACGAACCCAATGATCTGATCTCGGCGTACAACTATCTGGATACCGTGGTGCAGGGGACGACCGAGGTGCCTTTGGAAGTCGGCGGCAGTACGCCGCAGCTCCCGGGAACTTTCGATACCAATACGCTGTTCACGGTGAAGATTGAGGGTGTTTCGAGCGTTGATGAGTTCGTTCCGGTTGAGCCCGTGACGCCCGAGCCGGTGGATCCGGGATTGGGTCTGCCGACGCGTGTGAGTTTTGCGGAATTGACCGCCGCGACCGGCACCGAAAACGTTTTTCAACGCTCATGCGTGGGTTGCCACAATGCGGGCTCGGCGGCGGGCTCCTTGAACTTGCAAGACTACGCTTCGGCCCAGGCCTCCGCGCAAAATATCCGTGACCGGATGAACGACGGCACCCGGCCCATGCCACCGGCGGGAATTCTGGATCAACGTTCACGGGGAGTCATCGACGTTTGGCGCGCCTCGGGCACGCCGCAAAACTAGAAGAAACTGGCCCCTTTGTGTGCGCGTCCAACATTCGGAGCGCTTCCGCAAGGCCTTTTCTTTCGCTCACTTGGGGCACGGCCCTCCTGGCCTCGCCGCAGGGTCTTACGCCATCCAGGCGCTGCGGAGGCCCCAACTGACCGAAAGAAAAGGCCTTGCGGAAGCTCCTCAGATTTGGAATGCGCACACAAAGGGGCCAGTTTCAAACTAGAAGCGGTAGCCGAGTCCCGCGCTCCACATCGTGCCGCCTTTGCTGAGCAGCGTGCCCAAACTTTGGCAGAAATCGAGTCGGCGGTTCATCCGAATCCTGAGGTTCAACGAGGCCCCGAAGTTCACCGTGCTGCCCGAGTCGGCGCTGATGCCGTCGGCCGAGCTGGGCCACTGAAAGCTACGGAAAAGCAGAAGCGGCCCGGCCTCCAGATAGACCCTGCGCTCCACGCGCCAGAACCAGTTCACCTTCGCGGCCGCGCCGAAGAAGCGCTGGTAGCTCGCGATGTAGATGATATTGCCGTTCGCATCGCCGCCGGTGGCTTGCCCGAGCAGCAGCGCCGCCGCCGCGTTCCAGCCGCGGCTCTTCAGGCCCGAAGAGTACTCATACTCCAACCCCAGCGCCGAGAAGTTTGAGTTCGAATCTTGAACGAGGTCGTCTTTTTTCATCTGGAAGGCTTCGCCCCAGTTCCAGTACGAGAAGTTGACGAGGTGATCGTCCGCGTAGGCGGGGTTGCAGAGCAACAGGGTCGTCAAGAGGAGAAGGTTAAAGCGAAACACGCAGCTGTCCTTGTAGCGACCAGTTGTCGGGAGAGGCTTCTTCGCTTGAGACCTGACGCATGTGCCATGCGTTCACGCGGAACTCCAGGCGATTGATCGGGAACATCAGGAGGCCGATGCCGGTCTTCCACTGTTCCGGCGTGTTGGCCGCGGTATCGCCGTTGTAGCGCTCAAGATTGACGAGCAGGTTGTAGCCGCGCGACATCTCGACGTAGCTTTCGACGAACGTGTAGCTGCCGTTACCGGACGTGCCGAGGGACTTGTCGATCTTTTGCGTGAGGCCGTATTCGAACATGATGGCCGAACCCTTCGCGAGGGCCTGTCGCCAATGCACGCCCGCCAGCATGATCGACTTCTCGAGATCGTTGTTCGAACGCAGGAATGAAAAACCGCCGCGCATTCGCGGCGCGAAATCGTATTCACTCCACAGCGAAAATCCCTTTTGTTCGCCCTTGGGGTTCAACGAGGCCTGATCGCCGACGAAGACGTTGCCGGCGATCTCGTAGTTTTCTTGGACGTAATGCGCGATCACACCGTGGGACTGCGTGTTCTGATTCAGCTCTTGGGGCAGACGCTGGAACGACGTGTGGTCAAGGTTGCGGATGCCGTAGGCTTTGTCCAGTTTACCGAGGTAAAGCCAGAACGGCTCGCCGATCTGCACGCGCGCGAAATACTCGCGCGGCAGAAAACGGTTCACGCTGTTTTTTTGCGAGGTCTCGGCGTTCGGAATGTAGCCCGCCGTGTAGGTGAAGCTGTATTTCTGGTCGCGATCGAAGTAGGCGGTGCCGCCGAAATCGATCTGCATGTGGTAGTACTTTTGTTGGGCGTTGCCCGAGCCCGGATTTCGTTGGACCAAGATGCCGCGATACTTCGCGTGCGGACGGATCCACCACGGCAGGTTTTCGGGATTGCCCGCGAAGCCCGACAGCTCCGAAATGCGATCCAGCTTCACGCTTTTGGGGTAGAGTGCCCGCGACGAGATTTCGGCCGCCCAAAGACCGCGTCCGTAGTCGTTGATGGGGCCGCCGCCCAGACCGTTCGTGTGGCAGGTCAGACAGCTCGAATAGCCGTAGCCGATAAAGTTCGGGTAAGCGTGGGCGGGCTTTCCCGCCAAGAAGAGCGAGACTCCGAAGAGAAAGCCGATGAGATTCTTCGTTGGGACTTTCACCGGGTCATTCGACATTAGGACCAAGGGCCGGGTCAAAAAGAAAAACGGGATTCTCGCGAATCCCGTCGGTGCCGATTACTCGCCCATTCCCGAGTCACCTTCTTCGGTGACCGGAGGCATCTCGCCGCCCAAGTCCTCGTGGGACTCGATCGACTCGGTTTTCGGCGCGGCCTTTTCGGCTTTTTTGCCTTTGGCCTTCTTGGTGTGAGCCTTCGCGCCTTTGTGGGCTTTCGCTTTGTGAGCTTTCGCCTTGCCTTTGCCTTCGTGGTGGTCGGCGTGCGCACCGGCCATCATCACGAAACTCGCGAGAATAGCCGCAGCAATCCCCAGCTTCTTCATGTTGTCTCCTTGAGTGTGATCCCCGAAATGGGGTCACGTGACTGTAGCCCCAGTGTATGCCAATGCCGTGGGTCGACAACGGTCACAAGGTCGGGCTGCGCCTCGTCATGGGTGTTTCATTCTGGCCCGTCGATTTGCAGGCCAGTGTCCGAGGCGAGTCGACACCAAAGGCATCACTCTGAGACGAAAATTTCGCGAAAGCCAATGCGTTTTAACTGGGGTTCGGCACCAAACTTGTAAAGGAATTGTGACAGGAGACGACGCATGTTGAACGTAAGAACCTTCCAAACGAACGAAGATTTCTGGCCCGCATTCTTGCGCGCCACGCTTCTGAAGTTGGATACGTTCGCGATCTTCGTGAGCATCAGCGTCGTCGTTTATATGCTCGTCGCGTGGATCTCGGGACCGGTAGCGATCGAGCCCGTCGCGGGGCTTGCGGAAGTGAAAACCGAATACCGCGCCCGTATGGCCACCCGCGAGCCGCAATCGTTGCCGACGCCGGTCGCGGTTCGTCCCGTGCCCGTTCGCCCTGTGGCGGAGCGTATGCGTGCGAATACGAATGAACGCCAAGTCGTCGCGGTCCCCGTGGCCGCACGTCCCAAAACGATCGCCATGCCCGCCGCGCGACCGGTGAAACCGGTCGCCAAAAAACGCGTCGAGGCGCCCGCGAAATCAGCGGTCAAGCCGAAAGCGAAAACCGCGGGTCGCACCGTGGCGGACGCGAAACGCGTGTCCGAAAAGTCCCGTCGGAATTGATTCCGCTTGGCCCGCGCCCGCGCCGTCGTTACTTTGGGCGCATGAAAAACTCCATTTTCAAATTTCTGCTGATCCTTACGTCCACCGTGACGGGCTCTTTCGCGTTCGCGGCTCCGCAGGTTGTGCGTGAGCTCGAGACGTTCAAAACCTCCGCCGGCGAGGTGCAGCTGGAGTCTTTGGTGAAGGGCCTCGACGTCATTTGGGGTTTTGATTTTCTTCCCGGCGGGGACATCGTCCTCACCGAGCGCCCCGGGCGCATGAAGATTTATCGCGCGTCTTCGCACAAGTTGGAAGAGGTGAAGGGCTTGCCGACGATCCGCACGGGCGGCCAGGGTGGGCTTCTCGATGTGCGCGTGCATCCGGACTTCGACAAAAACGCGCTCGTCTTTTTCACCTATGTCGAGGGCCGCGCGAAAGGCGAGGCGACCACCGTGCTGGCGCGCGCGGAGTTGCGGGGCGCCGAGCTTCGGAATTTCAAAAAACTCGTCGTCAGCGAAGCCTGGACCGACGAGGATATCCACTTCGGCTCGCGCATCGAGTTCGACGGCAAAGACAAGGTGTGGTTCACCATCGGGGACCGCAACGAGCGTCCCCGCGTGCAGGATCTCGCGCATCACAACGGAAAAATCCTGCGCGTGGATTTGGACGGCAAGCCCGCCGCGGGAAATCCGTTTCTGAATCGCAAGGACGCCCGTCCCGAGATCTATTCCTCGGGGCATCGTAGCCCCCAAGGCCTCGCCATTGACCCCGTGACGGGCCGACTGTGGCTTTCCGAAATGGGCCCGCGCGGGGGCGATGAGATCAACCTCATCGTCGCCGGCGCGAACTACGGTTGGCCGGACGCCACTTACGGACGTGAGTACTACGGACCGAAGATCGGTGAAACTTCGAAGGCCGGTACCGTGCAGCCCGTGAAGTATTGGGTGCCGTCGATCTCTCCGTCGGGCCTGGCGTTTTACGCGGGCGAGGCCTTCCCCGCATGGAAAGGCCATCTCATCCTCGGCAATCTGAGCGGTCAGCATCTGCGCCGTCTGACCCTGAAAGGCGAACAGATCACCGAGGAAGAGACGTGGTTGAAAGACAAAGCCTGGCGCTTCCGCAGCGTACGTGCGGGGCCGAAAGGCGAAATCTATTTCGGAACCGATGAGGGGCGCTTGGCGCGGATTCAGCCCCTTCCGAAGAACTGATTCTAAGCGGCGGTCGCGATGCCGTTGCGCTCGAGGCGACTGAGGAACTCACGGTAAGGGGTCAGCGTTTGCGCGGGCACCCAGGTGAATTGCAGGCGGTGACCCTCGTCGTGATTGCCGACCGCTTTCGCCTTGAACATATAGTACTCGAAAGGTCCTTCTTCTTTTTCTTCGATCATCAGGACTTCAAGGCCCACGTATTGAAATTCTTGGGGAAGGCGATCGGTCAGGCGAAGGCCTCCCTCCGAGATGTTTTCCGTTTTAGTGCGAAAACTCGAGTTGGCGGAGTAGACCACCGTGGTGACTTGCGCGTCAAAACGGGGGTGACGTCGTCGATCCGTTGCGGGTCGGAAGTTGATCGCCGTCCCCTCATCGTCGAGCGCATCCAGTTCAATCCTCTCAGGCTCCCCAACCTGGGTGATTTCGGTGATTTCATCATCCTCAATGTCCGTCGGAAACTTCGGCACGTATAGACCCCCCCCCGGTGAAAGAACAAAGAAGGAGGGTAGCGAGTCCCCCTTCGCTGAGGAAGATCTAAAGCAATATGAAAGCCACGCTTCGTAAACGATTAACGCCTGCGCCGCGCGGAGCGAGTGTCTTAATTTGGTGAGGTTCGTGTCTCACTCTGAAGAGGAAACTCGCGCAATTTCAGGGGGCTGTCCTCACTCGTGACTACAGAGTTTTCATCGTCGAGAGTTCGACAATATTTTTTGTGAAAGGCTGGCCAAGCGAGGGCAAAACGACTATAGGTCAAAGGGTGATTTCCGTGCAAAAGACCTCCACGCCCAAGACGCGGCCGACCGACGACAAGTTGGGCTTTGGCCAATATTTCACCGATCACATGTTCGTTGCCGAATATGAAGAAGGCAAAGGCTGGGATGCCGGGAAAGTCGTGCCCTATGCGCCTTTCCAGATGGATCCCGCCGCGAGTGTCTTGCACTACGGCCAAGCGCTGTTCGAAGGCGTGAAGGCCTTCCCGCAGAAAGCGGGGGGCATTAAAGTGTTCCGCCCGGACTTCAACGCCGATCGATTGCGCAGTGGGGCCGAGCGCCTTTGTTTGCCCCAACCTCCGAAAGATCTCGTCGTGGAAGGGATGAAGGCGCTCCTGCGCGCCGATGCCGACTGGATGCCCAAGGCGCGCGGCACGTCGATGTACGTGCGTCCGACCTTGATCGGCACCGAAGGCTTCCTGGGCGTGCGCCCTTCGCGCAAGGCGATCTTCTTCGTGATCTTGTCGCCCGTGGGTCGCTACTACAAAGAGGGCTCCGAGTCGGTGCGCATCTGGATCGAAAAAGAAGATCTGCGTGCGGCGCCCGGTGGCCTCGGCGCGACCAAAGCGGGCGCGAATTACGCGGCCTCGCTGCGCGCGGCTTTGCGCGCGAAAGACCGCGGCTACGCGCAGGTCCTGTGGACCGATGTCACCCACAAGTTCGTGGAAGAGGTCGGCACGATGAACGTCTTCTTCAAACTTGCGGGCAAGGTGCTGACTCCGGCGCTGAACGGTTCGATCCTCGAGGGTGGCACGCGCCGCGCTTGTTTGGAACTCCTGCGCGCGGACGGTCTGGCGGTGGAAGAGCGCGCGGTGTCTTTAGACGAAATTCGCGCGGCCTGGAAAGCGGGACAGCTCGAAGAGGTCTTCGGCACCGGCACGGCCGCGGTCGTGACTCCGGTCGAATGCCTGGCCTCCGCAGACGAAGTCTGGGAGCTCCCCAAAGGCTTCGGCCCCACCGCGAAGCGCCTCTATGAGCGCATCACCTCGATCCAATACGGCGAGGCTCCCGACACCTTCGGCTGGCTGCAAGAGATCTAAAAGGTACCACGTACCGCAGGCGGTACCATGTACCGCGTGCGGTACGTGGTACCCTAAATCTTCGGGGCTTCGCGTTTGAAGATGTCGCCGCGTTTTTCGACGTAGTAGTCCCACGTGCCGTCGAAGACTTGGAGCGAGTTTTTGTGCAGCTCGAAGACCCGGGTCGTCAGTTCGCGCAGGAAGTGGCGATCGTGGCTGACCATCATGACGGTGCCCGGGAAGCTTTTGAGCGCATCCAGAAGCACGTCGCGTGACTGGATATCCAAGTGGTTCGTCGGCTCATCCAAAACCAAGAAGTTCAGCGGATTGGCGAGCAGTGTGGCGAGCACCACGCGGCTTTTTTCGCCGCCCGACAGGATCGAGATTTTTTTGTCGTGATCCTCGCCCGAGAACTTCATCGCGCCGAGAAGGTTTCTTAAGTAGCCCACGTTCTGGTGCGGGAAGTGCGATTGCAGCTCGTCGAGCAGCGTGTTCGCGGGATTCAGGATGTCCATGGAGCTTTGGCTGAAGTAGCCCAGCTGAATGGACGGACCGATCTGGTATTTGCCCGTGGTGGGTTGGGTCTGACCCGTCAGGACCTTCATGAGGGTCGACTTCCCGGCGCCGTTGATACCGACGACGGCGACGCGGTCCAAACGGCGCACGAGGGCGCTGGCGTCCTTGAAGACGAGCTTTTCGCGGCCTTCGGGCGTCGTCCACGTTTTCTGTAAGCCTTCGAACTTCACGACCTCGTCGCCGCCGCGTGGGGGCTCGGGCCACTGGAACTGGATTTCCTTTTCTTCGGGCGGGACTTCGATGATCTCGATCTTTTCGAGTTTCTTCACGCGCGACTGCACTTGTGCCGCGTGCGAAGCGCGGGCCGCGAAGCGGGCGATGAACTCATTCTCCTTTGCGAGCATGTCCTCTTGGCGTTTCGCCGAGGCGATCAGCTGCTCGTGACGGATCTTGCGCTCGCGTTCGTAGAAATCGTAGTCGCCGCCGTAGGTGGTGAGCGTCTTGTGGTTCACTTCGACGATCTTCGAGACCAAACGGTTCATGAAGTCGCGATCGTGGGAGGTCATGACGAGCGCGCCGGGAAATTGGCGCAGCCATTCCTCGAGCCAGATGATGCTTTCGATATCCAAATGGTTCGTCGGCTCGTCCATCAAAAGCAGATCGGGCTGCAGCGCCAGAATTTTCGCCAGCGCGATCCGCATCTTCCATCCGCCCGAAAAATGTTCGGTGGGGCGATTGTAGTCTTCGGGCCCGATCCCGAGTCCCGTCAGAATTTCCGCCGCACGCGACTCTAGCGAATAGCCGCCGATGCGGTCGAACTCGCTTTGCAGCTCGCCGTATTCCTCTAGGATTTTGGTCATTTCGTCTTCGCCGAGATCGGGGTCGGCCAGGCGCGCTTCGATCTCTTTGATGCGGGCTTGGAGTTTACCGAAGTCGCCGACGGCGCTCATGACCTCTTGCAAAGCGGTGCGGCCGCCCATCTCGGCGATGTTTTGCGAGAAGTAACCGATCTTCAAACGATCGGGTTTGGAAACGGTTCCTTCGTCGGGCGAATCTTCGCCGGTGATCAAGCGGAAGATGGTCGTTTTCCCGGCACCGTTCGGGCCGACGAGGCCGATTTTTTCGCCCTCGTTAATTTGCATCTGGGCTTTGCGATAAAGAATACGAGGACCAAATTGTTTGGTGACGCCGGAGAGATGAACCATAGTGCAAAGGTTGTCCCATTGAAGGGTGCGCCAAGGCAAGGGCTTCGCTTGCCTTTTGGGCGGTCCAGGGGGATTTTCGGGCATGCCCGAACTCGCCGCCGCCTATGTTGCAGGCCTTCTCACAAATTGGATCTTGGCCGCCGTCCTTATTCTTCGGGAGTGGCGTATTGAAGGCAGTCCGCGGATGCGGCAGGTGCAGCGGAATCTGGCCCCGCTGGGGCTGCGCTTTTCAAATTCACGGGATGGCGTTGTCGCCTTGGATGGAGAGCGCCCGCCGTCACAGATTCGCACCCTGATGTTCCTGGGGCTATTCTGTTCGATGGCCTCGTGGTTGGGACTCGTCTTTCAAATCATCATCGCGTTCTCGCTGGAAAAGCTCGCGCACCGAGAGCGGCACGCGCTTTTTGGCGGCGATCTCGCCGCGAAAGATCTGGGCGATGTGTCTCAAATCCGCGCGCTCTTGAGCCAGTCCAGTGAGTCTTTTCGCGAGCTGGACAAAACGGCCTCGCTCGGTTAAATTGATTCTCGAAGGCCCCGCCTTCATTCTATGCGGAACTAATCTCGTTCACCTCATTCCAATTCCAGAACTCTGTCGTCGCCTCAAGCGCGACGACCGCGAATGAACTTCGGTCGCGCGTGCTTCGCGTGCGACCGGGAAACGAGATTTCTATGTTATCCGCGAAGGCCTTGGCCTTTGAGTGGCCGGACGGCCATCTCATCTTTCAAAATTTGACTTTGCAGCTGGGCACCCAGAAATGGGCGATCATGGGGCCGAACGGGGGCGGTAAGTCGACGCTCCTGCGCGTGCTGGCCGGTGAGCTCGAGGCCACCGCGGGCGAAATCCGCCGTACGGGGGAAGTGCTTTACCTGCCGCAAGATCCGGGCGCCGCGCTCGATCGCAGTGGCGGCGAATGGATGATGGACCGATTGGAAAAAGCGCTCCGTCAAGAACCCGCCGTACTTTTGCTCGACGAGCCGACGAATCACCTCGACGAAAAGCACCGACGGCTCTTTCAGAAACGTCTTTTCGAGTTGCCCGTGGGCGTGCTCATCGCGACCCATGACCGTGAGTTGCTCGCACAGGTGGACGGCTTGTGGTGGCTTGACGGAACGACCCCGCGGTTTTTCCCCGGCGGTTACGACGCTTACCTTGCGCAAACGCGACTCGAGCGAGAGCGGAAAGTCCGCCGTTTGGAGGATGCGAAAAGCGCGGACGCTCGCGAACGTGAGCGTCGCCGGACCGAAGGTGACAAACAGGACAAACGCAATCGTCGCGGGGACCGGATCGCCGCGAAGGGGGGGATGCCGCGCATTCTGCTCGGCGCGATGAAACGTAAGGCCGAGACGACGAGCGCGAAAATGAAAAAACGCTCGGACGAGCGGGTTCACGACGGCGCGCAAGAGCTGCGGGCCGCGATCGACGGTCGGGACATCGATCGCAAGCCCTATTTCGCTTGGGAGGTCGACGAAAACTTCCGTCCGCGCGAGCTCGTCGTCTTGGATGAGGTGAGGCTGATGAAAGACGGCGCGCCGGCGTGGAAGTCCCCACTTTCGGTGCGGCTCATGACGGGGGATCGTTTGTGGATCCGCGGGCCGAACGGTCGGGGCAAGACGACGCTTCTGCGTGCGCTGAACGGTGAAATACCGCCGCCCGGTCTTTCGCTGACGGGCCGGATCGAGAACCGCGCGGCGCGAACCGCGGCCATTGAGCAGCTGCCGCCGGGACCCGCAGATCCGGAGCGTCCGCTTTTCGATCTTTTGCGGGAGGAGCTCCCGGGCACGGATCAAGACATTCTCAATGAGCTTGCGCGTTTCCAATTTCCGATCGGGAAGGCGGGGGAGCCTTGGCGCCATCTCAGCGGAGGCGAAAAGGTGCGGGCGGGTTACGCCCGGATTTTTCTGCGGCCCGCAAAGCCGGAGCTTCTGCTTTTGGATGAGCCCGCGAACCATTTGGATCTGGAGACGCAAGAGTGGTTGGCCGAGGTCCTGCTCGCCTATCGCGGCACGCTCGTGGTCATTAGCCACGATCGGGGCTTCGCCGAGAGTCTGGATCTGAGCGACCAAGTGATTTTGGGGGACTAAATCCCGTTGCCCGGGTTCCGCCGGGCCGATAGACTGCGACGGATGGTGCAACTTGATTTTCTGCTCGCCCACCCGCCGAAGTCCAACGACTTCACCGAACGCGTTGAATGGCTGGTTAATGTCTTTACATGGTTGAAGCACCCCGCCCGTCGCGGCGAGGAAAAGGTCGCTTGGGAACGGACGATGTCCGTCCGCCTGAAGTTTTTGTTGAAGCTGCTGGAGCAAAACCCGACCTGGAGAAAGAGCTTCGTCACGACGCTCTCGCTCGCCGTGCGGGACATGTCCGGGGTCGCGCTGTTTGCGCGCGCGGGCCTGTCGGCCCATCCCAGCTTCTTGCAGGATCTTTTGCAGCGGTTTCAGGAAAAAATTCTGCCCCAAGCGCCCTTCGATCAAGATTTACCCAGCTTCCTGCGCGAGATCTTTCCGCAAGAAGAGGACAGCCTGCTCGTGACCGCCGTCGACGAGGACGTGCTGAAACGGGTCGTGGCGCTTTTCGCGGACGACGTGGAACTCATCCGTCACTTGGATAGCGAGCTTCGTCAGACCGCCCAGATTTTGGCGACGCAGACGTTGCACTCGGCGCTGCTTTTCTCGGCGCAAGAGTCGGGACGTTTAGAGGCGCTCGATAAATGGCCCGAAAAGCAATTGGTGCGTTGGACCGATCGCGTGGCGGCGGATGTGGACGGGAACGGCTTGGCGTCCGGCGATCCCGCGATCAAGACCGCGGACTTTCGCGAACTGCTCGAGCGCTGCCGCGAACGGATCGCGCGTTCAAGCGACCGCTTCACCGAGTACGGCATCAGCGTCGATCAGGTGTACCTTCTCAAACAGCGCCGTCGCTGGCTGGATCGTCTGGAGATCGTCATCGAACTTCTGCTGGAAGCCAACGTGCGCGATCGTAAGATCCGCGCTTTCATCGCGGGCCTGATTTCGGATCTGCACCAGAGCCGCAGCTTTCAGACGTTCATGCGCGAAAACCTCAGCTTGCTTTCGCAGCGGATCGTCCAACGGCAGGGTGAGGTGGGCGAGCACTACGTCACCTACGATTGGAAGCAGTTCCGGCACATGTTTTTGTCCGCCGCGGGCGGCGGGGCGGTCACGTCGCTGACCGTTTTCATGAAGCTGCTGCTCAGTAAACTTCATGCCCCCGGCTTCATCCAAGGTTTCATCGACAGCACGAATTACGCGGTCAGCTTCTTGGCGATTCAGTTCAGCGGCTTCACGCTGGCGACCAAACAGCCCAGCGCGACCGCGCCTTACCTTGCGGCGAAACTGAAGCTGTCGCTCGGCGAAGCCCGCAAGGCGATCATCGCGCTTTTGCGCACGCAGTTCATCGCGGTTCTCGGAAACGTCAGCTTCGTGATCCCGCTCTGTCTTTCGGTTTCGTGGCTCAGTGTCATCGCGGGCGCGCCGACCATGTCGAAAGAAAAAGCCCTCTACACTTTGTGGTCGACGGATATTTTCGGGCCGACCGCGCTATGGGCCATCTTCACGGGCTTTCTGCTTTTCTCGGCGAGTCTGGTCGGGGGCTGGTTCGAAAACTGGGTCGTCTTGCACCGCTTACCGGAACGTCTCGAGAATAACCTCGCGAGCGTTCGCTATTTCGGTCGCGGGCGACTTTTCTTCGCGGGCGTTTTGCGCGACAAAGCGAATGCCATCGCCGCGAACGTTTCGCTCGGATTCATGCTGGGGCTCTTACCCCAAGTCCTCGCTTTCCTCGGCCTGCCGTTGGAGGTTCGTCACGTCACGCTGTCGACAGGCGCTTTCTTTTCGGCGCTGCCGCACCTGTGGTCGGAGGGATTGGGATGGGGAGCCTACGCGCGGGCGCTTTCGGGAATCGGCTTGATCGGTCTGTTGAACGTGGGCGTGAGCTTCAGCATCGCCTTCTTGCTGGCGGCCTCTTCGAGCGGCGTGCGCGTCCGTACGTTTTTGAGCCTGATCCGTTGGAGCCTGGGGCTCGTGCTGACGAAGCCGTGGCTTTTGGTCGTTCCCGAGAAACGCGACTCCTAAGAGTCCCTTCAGAGTCCGTCTTGGATTGAGAATTCGCGACAACTTTCCCAGTGGAATGCCGATAAGAATCATATGGACGGTTGGAGTATCGCACGCTTACGGAATTCGGGACTCGTGGGGCTTTGGCTCCTGATGCCGCATTTCGTTTTCGCGCAGTTCCCCATCCATTTCGGCGCGATGCAAGCGGGCTGCAATCAGTATGAATCCCTGTTGCGCGCCCAGAATCCGACCTTCGCTTGGCGGATTCAAGAAGCGTCGGGAACGAATCTGGTCGATATCTTGAACGCCAGCGCGGGCACCTTGGTGGGGGGACCGACCCGCACCGCGGGACCTCTGCTGACGGCGCCTTCGCGCGCGCTCGCGCTCAACGGGTCGACACAGTACGCGTACTCGGTCGCAAGTTCCGCCGCGCCCGCGGTGATGACCATCGGTCTGTGGTTCAAAACGTCAACGGCGACCGGTGGTCGTTTGATCGGAGTCAGCAGTGCCACGACCGGGGCATCGGGATCGCGTGATCGGCACATCTACATGCGCAACACCGGGCAGCTGCTTTTCGGTATCGGCGCGAACATCACGATCCAATCCCCGAAATCTTATAACGACAACGAGTGGCATTTCGCGGTGGCGACCTTGTCCGGAGCGGGCATGCGGTTGTACGTCGACGGCGTGCTGGTGGCGTCCAGTGCGAGCACGGCGGCGCTGTCGATCCCGACCGCATACGTGCGCGTGGGATACGATTCACTTGCGGGATGGGCGTCGGCGCCCTCGTCGAGCTTCTTCAACGGTCAAATCGCCGAGCCTTTCTTCAGTTTGAGTGCCGCTTGGGCCGAAGCGCGCATCACGGATCTGTACGAAATGGGAAAATTCTGCCGGACTTTCGAGGCGCCGACGCTCACGTCGATCGCGCCCCGGCAGGGCATCGGCGCGGGGGGCGGAGTGGTGACCGTCACGGGCGCGGGCTTCATGGCGCCGATGGAGGTCTGGATCGCGGGGCGCGAGTGCACGGCGCTCACGATCGTGAACGATACGACCGCGACCTGCACGGTCCCGGCGAACGCCAACGGAAATTCCGCGATCGAATACGCGAACGTGAGCGCGGTCGTCGGCGGGCGCGCGACCACGGTTTCGAATTTGTACGGCTACATCGGGGCGCCGCTGTTCTGGTTGGACTCGACCGCGCCGAATTCGCTTTTCACCGCCACGAACTGCACCGGGGCGGCGGGAAATGGCGCGGCCGTGGCGTGCTGGCGCGATCTTTCGGGTAACAACATCAACTTCACCCAGGCGACCGCCGGGGCGCGACCGACGAACGTGGTCGGCGCGGGTTTGGATTTCGACGGGACCGCGGATTTCATGAGCGGCACTTTGACGGCGATCGCGAATACGGCGGCGGTGAGCTTCGCGGGTTGGGTGAACTTGGATACGACCTCGACGCAGTACGTGGGTTTCCTTTTTCATCGGGGCACGCTGAACGCGACGGGTATGAATGCGACCACCAGCGCGACGCAAATCGGTTATCACTGGAACGACGCCTCGAATACCTACGGCTGGAATTCGGGGCTGACCTATTCCGCGGGCGCGTGGAACTTCTTGGGCCTAGCGCTCAGCACGTCGGCCGCCGTTGGCTATCGGAATACGGGAACGGCGACGAACAGTGTTTCCCACACGGCGCTGGCCATCGGGGGCAAGTCCTTCGATCTGGGCCGGGACAGCAATGGCGGTCGCTTCCTGGACGGCAAAATCGAAAAAGCCGGGATGTGGAACCAAACGCTGAACGCCACGCAGATGGGCGTCATTCGCGACTCACGTTAAGAGCCGATCACCTTCACCTGCGCCGCCGCCTTCGCGGCTTTGCGGCGCGCTTCGGCGACGGTTTTGCCATTGGCGAGCGCGACGCCCATACGCCGGTAGGGGCGCGCGTCGGGCTTGCCGAACAAACGAAGATCCGTACCGGCCTGCGCGAGGGCTTTGTCGATGCCGGTGAGGACGGGCGCGGAGAGGTCTTTCTGCGCCAGGATCACGGCCGAAGCCGTGGGACCAGTCGATGCGATCTTCGGAATCGGCAGTCCCAAAATCGCGCGCAGATGCAGCTCGAACTCCGACAGGTTCTGCGACATGAGCGTCACGAGCCCCGTATCGTGCGGACGCGGCGAAAGCTCCGAAAAGTAGATATCGTTTTTCGTCAGGAAAAACTCGACGCCGAAAAGACCCGCGCCCCCAAGCGCGTCGGTCACCTTCTTCGCCATGAGCTGGGCCTTCTTCAAAAGACGCGGGGGCACTTTGCCGGGCATCCACGACTCTTGATAGTCACCGCGTTCTTGACGGTGACCGATAGGCGGGCAGTAAAGCGTTTTGCCTTTGACCTGTTTGATCGTCAAAAGCGTGATCTCGGAATCGAAGCGGATGAACTCTTCGACGATGATTTTTTTCTGATCCCCGCGCATGCCGGCCAGCGCGTAGTCCCAAGAGGCCTGCAAGTCCTTGGCGGATTTCGCGACGCTTTGACCTTTGCCGCTGGAGGACATGACGGGTTTGATGACGCAAGGAAAACCGATGTCGTCCGCGCCGCGGGCGAGCTCTTCGAAGGACTCGGCGTAGGCGTAGCGCGCCGTTTTCAATTTCAATTCGTTTGCGGCGAGATCACGAATCGCGTCGCGGTTCATCGTCAAGTTCGCGGCTTTGGCCGACGGAATGACGGTGAATCCCTGCTTTTCGAGTTCCACCAACTTCGAAGTGCGGATGGCTTCGATCTCGGGGACGATGTAGTCCGGTTTTTCCGCGCGGATGACCTTTTCCAGTTCGTCGCCATTCAACATATCGACGACGATCGCGCGGTCGGCGACCTGCATCGCGGGGGCGCCGTGGTAGCGGTCGACCGCGATGGTGGTGAGTCCCAGGCGTTGCGCGGCGATGACGAACTCTTTCCCCAGCTCGCCCGAGCCCAAGAGCATCAGTTTGATGGATTTACCCAAACGATCACGAGATGGCAGCATGGTCGAGTCCTTGGTGGAAGTGATGTCCTTCGCTTGTAGCGCGGACCGGAGGTGTTGTCAGCGTGGAATCGCTGTGTTCCAATGATCCTCGGCATGGATCTTCTTTCGGGTGCGCTTCTCGTTTTTCTGGCGACCAGCTTCGGGGCATTCCCGGCCTATTTTTTGCGCCGGATGGGGCCGCGACTCGAAAGCGTTTTGCTGGGGATGTGCGCGGGGGTCATGCTGGGGGCGACCTTCTTTTCGCTGCTGCTACCGGGCCTCGAAGCGTTTCAGAAGCAAGGTTACTCGTCCCTCGTGTCGGCGCTGTTCGTCGGGCTGGGAATTTTGGTCGGCGCCGCGCTTTTGCTCGGCTTTCACCATGTGATCCCCCATGAGCATCTGCTGAAGCTTGAAGGGCAAGAGGACACCGCGACCCACAAGGCGATGAGCCGGCAGTGGCTTTTGATCCTGGCGGTCGCGTTGCACAACGTACCGGAGGGGCTGGCCGTCGGCGTCGGCATTTCCAGTGGCGACGACAAACTCGGGACCACGCTTGCGACCGCGATCGCGTTTCAGGATTTTCCGGAGGGCTGGATCGTGGCGGTCGGGCTCATGGCACTCGGGATGAGTTTCGCGCGCACCTTTTTGATCACGGCTTTCACCGGGCTGATGGAGTCGGCCGGCGTGGTCGTCGGATTTCTCGCGTTGCAGTTTTCGGTCGCGCTGTTGCCGTCGGCCTTCGCCCTGTGCGCGGGCGCCATGCTTTTCGTCGTGAGCCACGAGGTCATCCCGGAATCTCACCGCAAAGGATTCGAACTTCACGCCACGGGCGGGGTGTTGGTGGGCTTTATTCTCATGATGGTTCTGGATTTGGGGCTGGCCTAGTTTGATCGTCGTCTCAAACTGAGAAAAGACGGTGAAATCCCTCATTCGATTTCTTAATAATCCCGAAGAGATACTGGGATGAATCTGCTTCTTTTTCTGTTTTTGATGGGCCTTTTTTTCGCGGGCTGCGCGGTGATCAATCGCGCGTTGAAGTCGCGTCCGCGCGGGCGTCGCGCGAAGACCTCCGTGAAGTCGAAGTTGGCGATGACCGCCACCGGCCATGTGGAGGTCGAAGGTTTTGCTTGGCCGATCCACGAACCGGTCACCACCCTGCGTGACGGACAGGCCGTTTACTACACGATCAAACTTCAGCGCCGGGTGGCGCGAGGCTCCGGCGGGGACCGTCGCCAAGAGTGGCTGACCTGCTGGTCGCGCAGTTTCCGCGATCCGTTCTTTGTGGTGGACGGCACGGGCGTGGCGATTCTGCGCCCCGACGGCGCCGAAGTGGAGACCGCGACCCAGCGGACCACGCCGTGGAACCGCGTCTCGAAAAATGATCAGGAAAACTTCGTGAGCGCCATGTTGGATGTCGCCATTCCCGAGTTTCCGCCGTCCCGCGGTCCGATGGACTTTTTGAAGAGCTCGGAGTTCCGCATCGTCGAAGAAGAAATTCTGGTCGGGGCTCCGCTTGACGTGATGGGGGCCTTCCATGCGGGAGTGGCGCCCTTCGACATGCCGGCCGTTTTGAAGCACTTCGCCGCGCAGGTCTTCGATCCCGCGACCCGCGCCATTCGTGACAACGCCACCCTGCTTCAAGCCAATCGCGATTCGAAAGCGATCGAGGGCGAAAATCACAACGGCTACGTGCTCGCCGCGCGCAAAGCCGCGCGGATGTTGAACCGCCCGGAGCCCGCGGGTTACGAGCAGTATAAAATCTGCGGAGAGATCCGCGCCTCGGGAGAAGCGCATTACCTGATCGCCGATCGTTACGACGAAAGCGTGACGGGAAAACCCGACCGTTTCTATTGGCCCCAGCTGGTGGGCGGCGGCGTCGCGATCGCCGTGTCGGTGATCTGGATTTTCGCGACGATCACGCCTTGGGTGCGCGAGCAGAGCGATCAGACCCAGTCCCGGGTCGCTCAGGAGGCGCGCGCCGATGCGGAAAAGAACAAGCCCACGCCGCAAGAGCTGAAGCGTCGCAGCTGGCGTCGGCAGATGGCGCGTCTGGATCGCCAGGCGTTCGGGATGCAGGCGGAAGAGATTCCCTCGACGTCTTTTGAACTCAACGACGTGGGTCAAGAAAAGCCGATTCCGCTCGCTTTGACGTACGGAATTTTTCTGATCGAACCGCAGAATCTGCAGGTCGTGCGCTACGACGACGATTTGCGCGGGGTGGGCGAAACGCCGGGCCTTTTGCACGTCAGCGGTGAGGGGCAGGTCGTCGTACAGGACTTGAACAAACGCCTGGTCGTGCTGGATCTCGTGAACCGGACGCGGACGCCTTATCCTTTTCAGGCCGCGGCCGCCATCATCGAAGGCGGACAGCTGTACTGGATGCGGGTCGAAGACCAGTTGGCCCGGGTTTACCGCACGCGCATTCGCGATTTCGATACGGTGGAGCTCGCCACGAATCTGAGCTTTCCGCAGGCCTCGACGGCCGAGTTCATTCGCGTGTCGGAGAAAATCCATCTTCTGACCCGCAATACGGCGGGTAAGGTGACGAGTCAGTTCGAAATCTTGCTCAATGAGCTGAGTGCCGAGCCTTCGCCGCAACTGAGTGGCGCGCTGGCCGACAGCGATGAGCGCATGAAGAAAAGTTGCCCCGCCTGCGAGGCGAAGGACGAAGCCGTCAGCGCGCGGATCTCGACCGTGGGCCAGTTGAACGTCGTTTACGAGATTTATACGAAGCGGATTTTCTGGATCGGCAACGAAAAGAAAAGTCGCCTGATTTCCAGTGCGGGTCCCCCTAACGAAGAGCGTTTGCAGGGGACGGATTGTTTGCGCCAACCCCAGCGTTGCTTGAGTTTGGAAGCCAACGATCGTCTGGAATATTTCGGAAACTACGGTCGCGAGTTCTGGGCCCAGCAGGCGCAAAGCCTGCACTACCTGTGCATGTCGTCCGGGGGCCGTGCCTGCGAAGCGCTGCTGTTCTCGTTGGAGGGGCGGCAAGTGTCGGCGGCCGTCCGCGAGCAGTATTTGTGGGCGTCTTGCCGTACGGCCAACGCTTTCAGTTGTCGCGAGCTGATCCGTCGGAACGTGCCGTACAAAGGCTGGGCCGAATTCGCGATGGGAAATTTTTTGGCATTCGAGCAGCGCCTGCCGGCCAATTCGGTCGAGGGTGTTGACATGGTCGATGAGTCGCAGAAAAAAGATCACGAGTGAGCCCCATCTATCCCCCGCTTTACGAGCATTGGCTGCGCCCGCGCCTGCACGTCGTGCGCGCCGAAAAACTTGCGACCTGCGACGACTGCGCGATGGTGAACCCCGTCGGCGTAACGCGGGACCCGGGGCCGTTCCGTGCGGATCTGAAGTGTTGCACTTACTTCCCCTACGTTCCGAATTTCGGGCTGGGCGCCATGTTGCAAACCAACGCCTCCGGGGCGCGGGTCCGTTTCGCCGCCGCGAAGGCGCAGGGGCTTTTTCTGCCGACGGGACTGCACGCGGCGGCGGAACGCGAAGTCCTGCAGAGCGAAGCGGGCTACGACGCTTTCGGCAAGGATGAGCGGCTGCTTTGCCCCTTCCATGATCGTCAACGCAACCGCTGCGGGGTATGGCTGAACCGTCCCGGAGTCTGCGCGACCTACTTCTGTAAAACCGAAGCGGGTTTCCCTTACTGGCAGGACGTGGAAGCCTACCTGAACCATTTCGAATGGGGGCTCGCGAACTGGACCACTGAACGCATGGGCGTCGACGAAGAACGTATTGAGATGTGCAAGGCGGCGCTCAGTATCGAAGAGTCGGGCGAAGAACGCGACTACTTCCTGCGCGCGGCGTGGGGCGCGGATTTTGGCCAGGAAGAGTCATTCTTCCGGCGGGCGCTGGAAATCGCGCGCGCGATTTCCAACGAAGAGCTCGCGGCGCTCATCGGGGATCGGGGCACGCAGCTCGAACTCCGCATCAGAAACGTTTGAACCATTCCAGAAACGTCGAAAGCTGATCTTTTTGCTCGGTCGTGCTTTGCAGCTCGGTCTTGATGGACCAAGCACCGCCCAACTGGCGCCGCAGCGCGAGCGATTGTTTGTCCTCGAAATCCGAACCCAGTGAAAGCGAGGTGCGTCCGTCGACTTTCAAGCGGGCCGCGTAGGTTTTCGCCACGGGATCATAACTGACCGATTCGATGGGCGTCGAGGCGAGCAGGAACAGCGACGCCACGCCGAGCGCGCCGTCGGCGAAGGCCCGTTCGAGGTTTTGCGCCGAGGAGCTTTCCTCTTGCGAGAGTTCGCCGAGGGATTTTCCGAAAACGATGATCGAGATGATTTGTCGTTGCGAAAGCGGCGGGTCGGACTCCCATACGACTTGCGGCGATTCGGTCGTTCCCAAGAGCCGGATGCGGACCTGCACTTCGCTGGTCTGGTAGCTGAAAAGTCCATCGAGCGCCGTCGCCGACGATGTCGGACGATTCACGTTGATGCGGTTCACTTGGATTTGCCGACGGAACAGCTCGACCTGCATGGGCAAAACTTGGGTCAGGCCCGTGAAAGAGGCCGGTCCGGAACTGCCGATCTGCAGGCGCTGATCGATCTTCAGCGGGACCGGTTCCGAGATCAGGTTCGAGCGCAGAATGATCGGTTCATTCGGCGTGCGCATGCGAAGGTCGAGCGACCAGGGAAAAGGCGGCGGCTGCGACTTTTGTTTCACGACGAGCGCATCGCTATCGGCGGGGGCGAGGTTCGGCGCCTGAATGCGCGAATCCCGAACGAAACGGGGAAGTCCCAAAAGCGAGAGTCGCGGCAGCTCCAGAATCAGGCGCGGAATTTCGAGATTCGCGCGGACCTCCACGCGCCGGGACGGCTTCAGAAGCTCGAAACCCCGCACCTCAGCATTCAGGTCAAGTTTCACGGCCTGCAGGCCGTCGCCCAGATCCGTCGTGAGGTGCACGTTCGCCGTGCCCGCGCGGGGATTGGGATTGTCGCTCGAAACACGCAGTTCGATCGGCCCGCTCATCCGGTAGAAGGGCGCGGGGATCTGCAGGAGCGTCCAGCGGATTTCGCGCGCGAGCCGCTGCAGATCGCCGACGCGCACTTTGGCTTCGAGGGCGCGCGGCTTCAGCTCATCGCGCCAGTCGGAATCGCGCGCGTAACGGAAAGCGCCCGCGATCTGCGCGTCGACCTCGATGCCGCTGAAGCTGGGGCTGTCGAGGCTGGAATCCAAATCGAAAAGATACTCTCGCGGCGAGAAGCGGTAAGTGATGTGCGCTTTCTGATTGATCTCGATGCGGGGAAGCGGGATGTCCCGGGACTTCAGAAAGGGCGGGCGCTCCAGATCCAGGCGGGCCTTCGTGTTGATACGCGCGTCGCGCGGGCCGGCGACGATGTCGGTGGCGACGTCCACTTTCGCGGTCCGTCCACGGACCTGCGCCTTCGCGTCGATCCGCAGGTCTTCCGCGAGCGTGACGTCCGCGGACAGGCGGTGAAAATCCGGCAGACGCAGCTGCGCCTTCAGCGTCGCGGCTTTGAGGTCGGCAATGGCCGCCGCGTCCAGGTGCAGACGCAGGGGCTTCTCACCCAAGTCGAAGTCCAAACTCGTCGAAGCGTTGAGAACCTCGGGCGTTTCGCCGTTGGCGATTTCGGCCGCGCCACCCAAACGGAAACCTTCGCTGAAGCGCAGATCCAAACTTGCCATTTCGATGACGATGTCGCCCCAGGCTTCGCTGGGGATCAGATTCTGGTAAGGGCCGATAAGGCCGCGGAAGCTGGGCTCGGGAATTTGCGCGAGCGGATCCGAGGTTTTCGCGGGGGCGCCCGGTTTCAACGTCAACGCGAGTTCGCCGCCTTTGAGGTGGAACGTGGGCGGCGCGGAAAGACGGATTTTGAAGCCCGCGAAGTCGAACTTCACGTCGATATGAAGTTTCGCAGCGCAGAAGTGAATCAGATGTGGATCGTTCAGATCCAAACAGAGCTTTTCACTGTCGACGAAAAGATGTTTGCGCCAGAAGCTTTCCGATTCGACCCGCAGATCGAGCGCATCGAAGCTCAGGCGCAGTTGCGGCGCGAAGGTCGCGAGCGCCCAACGGACGTTGGCCGCGTTCACGACGAGCTCGGGCCGGTACAAAATCACGAACGCGGCGATGCCGATCACGACGACCAAGAACGCGAAGATGCCGGCCAGAAACGCAAGGCCACGTCGCAGGAACCGGAGCATCAGAACTCCCGTCCGAAACTGACGAACCACTGCCAGCGGGCATCCAGATCGCCGCTGGCGGCGGTCGGCTGACTGATGCGTCCTTGCGCGAGCGTCGTGCGCACGGGACCAAGCGGTGAGCTCCAGCGCAGGCCGACGCCCGGGCTGTAGTAAAGAGTGTCGTCAAGTTTCAGCGATTCGTGTCCGCCCCAGCCGAAATCGAAAATGATCAGGGGCTGCAGTTTAAAGGGAAGCATTTCGACGAAACGGAGTTCAAGGCCTTGGGTGTAGCTCGAGACGAATCCCGAAGCGTCGAGCGGCAACTGCTTCCGCGCGAAACCGCGAAGATCCGAGTCCCCCCCGATGAAGAAACGTTGGCTGACGGGGACTTCGCCCAGCCCGGCCAGACGGTCTTCGAAAATGAAGCTGCCCAGGCGAATGCGCGTGCCTACGACCATGAGCGGAGGATCGAAATCCAGTACGTTCCAAAGACCAAGCAAGTCGACTTGGAAACGGTGATAGGTCGTCGGCGAGTCGACGCCGCGCAGACGTGAATTCACGTTGATCGCGTAGTTCCAGCCCTCTTGAGGTTCAGCGACGAAGTACTCAAACAGGTGGCTTTTTCCGGCGGCGTTAAAGGTCACGAAGGTCGAATCGTTTTGCCGGGGGCCGGTGGCGTTGTCGAAAACGCGAACGTCTTCGATCGCCGGACCGATCGAGGCACGATGTTCGGCCGAGTCGGTTTCGATGCTGAACCCCGGGGAAACCGAGAATTGGTTCGTCACCGATTCGAATTGGTCTTCGAGTTCACGGCGCAGCTCGTAGCGGGGCTCGATGTAGACGCGCGAGCGGGCGTCACTTAAAGGATAGTGCTGCATCCGCGCTTCGAACTTCTGTTCGCGGTACGAGGCGGTCAGCGTGACTTGTCCCTGACTGCCGTTCTCGGTCAGTAAAACGTGACGGAAGCTGGTCTTCAAAATGGGCCCGACCTCGGAATCGACGCCGACCCCGAACGTCAGCAGGCGCGGCGTACTGGAAACCAGGTGACGGTCGATTTGGATTTCGTTATTGGGTCCCAGGGGGCGATCGCAACGGGGATCGAAGTAGCTCCCAATGTAGAGTTCCTGACCGATCAACCGATTGGTCGAAAGCTGAAGGAGGCGGGGGTCGAAGACCTGCCCCTGATAGAAAGCCTGATTGCGTTCGACCAAGCCGGGTTTGGTCGTCATGCCGAAGCGCTGAACTTCCCCGAAACGCATTTGCGGACCGGGGTCCACCTGAATGCGGATTTCGCCGTTTTGCGGGAAGGCTTGAAGCTCCAATTTCACGCAAGCGTACCCGAGTTCCTGCAGGCGCGTCTTCGCCCAAGCTTCGGTTTCGTTCAGGATATCAGGATTCAACGGCCGCCCGCGCAGGTTGCGTCGGCGATCGAGACGGAAGGAGGCGGGCGCGCCGTTCACGATCAGGTGTTCGACCCGGCGAAGCGGGCCGACCTCCACGACGAGTCCACCGTCACGAATGTCGAAGCTCGGATCCAAGTAGCCACGGTCTTGCAGGAAAATCCGCGCGAAGTAACGCGCTTGGGTCGGCGGAATTTTCTGCCAGGCATGGCTTTCGGGATCGCCGCAGAGAAGTCGACGTTCGTTGGCACTGAAGCTCAGGGGTTCGGGCGCATCGATGGTGATACCGGGGCAAAGCTCGTAGGCCCCGGCGGAAAGTGGCGCGAAAAAGAGAAGGAAGAGGATGCGTCCGATCATGGGGCCGGCGCGGAGTTTGTTCGAAAAATCCAGGAAAATCAATTGTCGAACTCCCAGACGAACGGATTCCTCGGCGGAAAATTCCTAAGCGAGGGTTTCCACCGATGATTTCCTAAAAAAGGGGCGGAATTCCCAAACTGAGTCGACAGTTCTAAGTCGCCGGAACCTCGTTTTCACGCTTGTGAAAGCGGGCCTCGGAATTGCTCAATCGAGAATTGGGGTTCAGGAAATTGGAGTTTCTGAAAGTTGGGGGATCTCTTGAAGCATTTTGACAAGGCCCGGGGCTCGTCCGAGCATAAGGGCATGCTGAAATATCTGTTTTTCACGATGTGGGCTCTGCTTTTCACGCTGCCGGCGCGGGCCGAGATCCTGTTTGAAGCCTACTACCGGATCGAATCGCGTGGCGAGCCCGTCGGTTATGTCATTCAGCAGCTGGCGGAAGATCGCGCGAACCAAACACGCAGCATTCGTTACTACACCCTCCGCAAAAACGACGAAGGCGTGGAACGTAGCGGGGTCGAATCCGTCACGACGCTGACGGGCTCGGCCAAATCCGTGAAGACGTGGACCCGGCAAGACGATCTTTCGGCGCAAGCGACCGCGGCTTTTGCCGACAAGAAGGTCACGGTTCGTTACCTCGCGCCTGATTTCAAGAAGCTTCTGCGCGACGAAACGCTCGATACCCCGAAGAACGCGGGGATTTCGAGCTTCGTGCTGAACGCGCTGGCGGCGAAGAACGCGCACTGGAAAGGCGCGCAGAAGTACGAAGCTTTCGTCGAAGAGAACATGCGCTTCGCCGAAGGAGAAGTTTTCCTGCGCGCGGAGATCGCGTTCGAAGGCGTGCCGGTTCGTCAGCTTGAGGACAACCTGCTCAGCGAACGGATGGAGCTTTTTAGCTTCGCGGACGGAAATATTTTGGGCTCGCGTTCGGAAGATGGCACCCAAGTCGTTTACCTCGTGAAGGATCAGAAAACCGCGACGGCCGAGATGCCGTTCATGAAACAAGAAGTCATGGATCATTTCGGCGGCCGCATTCCCGACGGTCGCACGCATCCGCTCATCGAGAAAAATTTGGGGGGCCTGCGCGATTGGTTGAAGCTTCAGCCGAGCGCGATCCCGCGACGTCCGGGGTCGGTCAGCATGATCGGCGGTGGCCAATGAGGACACCGGCGATTCATATCCTTCGTTATCTGCCCCTGCTTTTGTTGGGCGCGGCGCTCTCGGCGCAGGCGCGTCCCGGCGGCGGCGTGGCCGCGGCTGCGTCCCAGTTGAAGGGCCCTGGCCCCAAGGGGCTTTGCACCTCGGACAGTGAAAACGCCAATGAGAAATGGGTCAAAGACGGCTGGTGCAAGCAGATCATGGAAACCATGACCAAAGAGGACTGCGCGAAGGACGACTTCGAAAAGCTCCAGCAGAAAGCCAAGTCGAATCAGATCAACGGGCTGGATAAGTATTGCTCCAACATCTCGTCCAAGGCGAACAACAAAAACGAGTTTGCCGGGGTCATGCAGCAGATGATCGCCGCGCTCGTGATCGAAGAATCAGAGTGGGTCGCGAACGCGAAGGGTCCGAACATCACCGCGGACGGAAAAACCGGGAGCCAGATTCCGAAAGGTGCGAAGGTCGGCAACGCGAAAGGGCTTCTGCAGCTGTCCACGGATTCGGTTCGGAAATACAAATGCTGCAAGGATTTGAAATCCGACAAAGATCTGAACGATCCGAAAAAGAGCCTGAAGTGCGGGACCCAGATCGCGATCCACTGGATGCAGCGGGACGGGGAAGCGGGTAAAGGTTCGAAGAGTCAGGCGCGGGGCGCGGCCCGTTACTTCCAGCCGTATCGTGAAATCGACAAGGCCAAACGTGAGCGGATGCAGAAAAAAGTGAACCAAGGTTACTGCAACCGCAACGGCAAACCCGACACGCAGAGTGCGGGCGCGACGGGAACCGAGAACCGTCAGTAATTCAAAAGGCGGGGGCCGACGTTAGTCGGCTTTCCCCGAGCAGTTCATACGATTGAAAGGGAACGTCACGAAGTGGTGGACGTAGTACTCCTTCTGCGAGTCGACGCCCCAGTTGAACTTCACGCGTTCCCATTCCAGGCTCAGACGCTCGTTCCGTTCGATCGTGGTCGAGATCCCGTTCGTCGAAAGACCCGGCGCCACGTTCGCGGGGGCCAGGATTTCGCCGCGACCCGAGCACTCGATCAGCTGCGGGCGGGCCTTGTCCCATTTGCAGTTTTTCTTATCCCAGCGGGCCAGCACGACACCGTCAAACACCGCGAGGTCTTTCGCGGCGTAATCCAGCATGGGGCCCATCGGCGGCGTAACGACGCCTTCGTAGATGGGAAAATTGATTTTCCCCAGGCGGTCTTCATAACGGAAATAAACGCTATCGCCTTCGCTCCAGATTTTACCGGCGGCGACGGACATCGCGCAGATCAGCAGAAACGAGTTCATGGGGACTCCTTCGAAAGTTGTTGTTGCAGCAAAAGATGCCCGATGATGGCGACGCTCACCATGAAGCCGGGAAGCAAGACGTAGGGCTCGAACGCGACCCACTCATTACTTTGGGACGCGGCGAAAAGTTGCAGCGGTGTCGGAAACGACGTGATCGCGATCACCAAAATATTCACGAGGCTCGCCGCGCCGAACAGCTGAAAACCCAGAGCCCAGCGCGGCGGAGTGAAGCGTTCGGGGTGGCGTTTCATCATCACGCCCAGGAGGAGGGCGACGCACGCGACCAGCACGTCGAAATTGTAGCCGCCGGCCCCGAGCTGCGCGGGCGCGATGCCTTGGCGGACGCCCGCCGCGATCGCGGCTTCGGGCAGAAAACGAAAGCTCTGGAACAGCACAAGTCCCGCGACGCCGATTTCGTTCGCGAAGGCGCGCACGATCGGCGCGCGCGCGACGGCGAAGGCAAGGGCGAACATGAAAAGCACGAACAGGAAAAACGGGGGCGGCCATTTCGCAAAGTCCGCCAAGAGTCCCAAGCGGGCGAGGGACAAGGGGATCGCGAAGAAAGGGAGCGGCAGCAGGAAACCGAGTGTCCACGACGCGGGACCGGTCGCGGCGATCAGCGCGCGCTGTCGCACCAAGAGCTGTCCCCACCACAAAAGGGTGAGCAAGCTGGTGGAAAGAAGAAGGATCTGTCCCGCGTTCATGCTCCTGCGGGATCTAGCGAAGCGACCGGGGAAAGGCAAAAACGGAGGGCGTAGCGGGCACTTATGGCATTTTTTATGCGTCCCGGTTCGGGACGGGTGGTGGCGTGGAGCGAGGGTTCCACCCGGGTTCCATCTTTGACGGGTACGCTGGGATCATGAAAAGCCCCCGATCAAAGCGACCGGGGGCGAACGGAAACGGTGGATGTCGGTGATGAAGCGTAGCTTTCTATTGGACTCCTTCCGGTTGGGATTCGGCCTGGATCTTTTTTCGCTCCAATTCTTCTGGCGACATTTTGCGATGCCCGCGGCGTTCGGGAGGTTTGATTCCCCACGCATCGAGCAAGGTTTTTTTGTCTTCGAAGTTCGTCGCCGCTTCAAGCTCCGCGATTTGGGCCTCCGTCAACTGGGCGCGGAGTTCGGGGGGAAGACCGCGCGGTCGATGTTGCTGCGCCAAAGTCACGTCCGCATGCAGGGCGAAAAAACTCAGAATCGTGGCCGAAAAGAACAAGGCTCTTTGCAGTTTGGTTTGTGTTTTCATCTTCACTTCCTTTGCCGCGGTCACGGCGTTTATGAGGTGACTTTAACGCCGGATGATGGAGCCGTTGTTGAGCGGCGCGGGAATTCTCAAAATCAAAAACCATTTCACAGTTTTTTGACGAGAGCGTGGAAAAGGTGTGAGGATGTTGGAAACTCTGGGAGGTCAGCGTGATCGAAATTCTGTTGGTCGAAGATGATCCGGGTATCGGGCGTGGACTTTCCATCCACTTGCAGACGGAAGGCTACCAGGTCTACTGGGCGAAAAACCTCGAAGAGGCGAAAACGCTGTTGCCCGTGAACCGTATCGAGCTCGTGCTGCTCGATCTCGGCCTTCCGGACGGGAGCGGTCTGGATTTTCTGACCCGTATTCGCGGCGAGGCCTTTAAAAAACCCGTCATCATCCTGACCGCGCAGACCGAGGAAGATAAGGTCGTCGAAGGTTTCGAGCGCGGCGCGACCGATTACGTGAAGAAACCTTTCGGCACGCGTGAACTCGTCGCCCGCATCAAGGCGGCGCTGCGCGAGCCGCTTTTGCGCGAAGAGAGCTTCCGCTACGGCGAACTCGTGATGAAAACGAAAAGCCGTGCGGTCGAATATAAAGGACAGGCTTTCGACTTGAACCGCAAGGAATACGAGATCCTTTTGTACCTCGTGCAGCGGGCCGAGCAGGCGGTCACGCGCGCGGACCTCGTACAGGCGATCGACAAAGACGCCGAAATTTTCGATCGCACCGTGGACTCCCACGTCAGTCACATCCGCACGAAGCTCCGTAAAGCGGGCATCGAGGACATCCAGATCGCGCCGATCTACGGCATCGGCTACCGGCTGGAGAAGACATGATCCAGTCCTCGCTTTTTCGTCGTCACTTCTTGATGGTCATCGGGGTTCTGGGGTTTTTCGTCCTCTGGGGACTGCTCGTGAATCATTGGCTGATGAAAGTGACGCGCGAAAACCGTCCGCCGCCGCCGCTCAATACGGCGCGCTTTCTGGCGGCCTTCGCGAACGGCGACTACGTGGCGGCGCTGAAGAAAGTCGAAGCGAACATGGAGCCGGGCGGCTCGCGGCTTTCGCTTTGGGATCACGAAGGACATCAGATCTACCCCACGGATCGTTTGGTGCGCTGGCCGCGCGCGCGACCACCGGGATTCATGGAAGGGTTTCGCGGACCGCCGCCGCCGGAAGAGGAGTTGCCGGCGGGCGGTCCCGACGAAAAAGAGGTCTTTCACGCTCCGGAAAATCATCTTCCCACGGAGGTCTTCGAGCAGCGTATGGTGGGCGAGCCCCCCTCGCACGTGATCGTGCGTCTGCCCGGCGAACCCGCGACCTATCTGCTGCACGAGATGCGCTGGAAGATGCCGTCCGGAGGGCTGGGCGGTCCCTGGGTTCCGCTCGGCGTTTTGACCGTCACCATTCTGCTCGGCGGCTTGGCGGCGCTGCTCGTGCTGTACCGTTCGTTCGACGGTATGGTCGCGCTGGCCGATCAGGTCATCACGGATCTGCAGAACGGAAATCTGAAGGCGCGTTTCCCGATCCGTCGCACCGACGAAATTGGCCGCGCGATGATGCGTTTCAATACCATGGCCGACGAGATCGAACGTCTGGTCGAGCAGGTCCGCCAGATCGAGCGCTCGCGCATGACGCTTTTGCAGGATCTCGCCCACGATCTGCGCACGCCGGTCGCGTCGCTGCGCACGTTGATCGAAACCTTGAATATTCAGCGCGAGAAACTTCCGCACGAAACCCAGGAAGAGATCCTGCGGCTCGCGCAGGCCGAGGTCGGGTATTTCGAAAAGCTCGTCGAAGATCTGCTGTTCCTCGCGCGGGTGGGCGAGCCACGCTACCAGGTGGGGCACGATCGGGTGAACCTGGCGGGATTGATCCGCGAGGAGGGCACGAACGCGAATTCGCGCTCGGAGTCCTCGAAATCCAACATCGTCGTGGAGTCGCGCGGCCCCGGCGGCGATCCCACGATCGGCGCGGACGACGTCCTTGAGGTCCACGGGGACGAGCAGCTTTTGCGGCGGGTCCTGCGCAACGGCATCGAGAACGCGAAATCGTTCGCGAAGTCGAAAGTCCTTTTGCGCTGGGAGATCGCCGCGGACGGCAAGGTCGATGTGTTCATCGAGGACGACGGCGCCGGTTTTCACGCGGACGTCATCGAGTCCTTCGGCGAGCGTCGGATCTCGCGGCGCCTGGAAGCCCAGCAGGACGGGCGCATCTCGCTCGGTCTCGGTTCGGTCATCATGAAGACGGTGATCCGCGCGCACGGGGGCGACCTGAAGGCCGCGAACGAATCGAGTCTGCGACCCGGCGGCGCGCAGGTGCAGATCCGTCTGCCGCGGACCTAGGTTCTTCCACACTCGGGCCGAACTTCGGCCCCTCCGGAGGGATCGACGTTTTGGTCCGTTCCACACTTCTTCCACGCCCGCAAGACCCTTCGGTTTTTCGGCTTTGTGGAGAAGTGTGGAGGGGCCCGGCCCTTGAACTCTCTCGGGGTATGAAAACTCAAAAACGTGTTACCGATCAAATCTGGGTCTTGGTTCTTTCGGTCTTCGGGCTGATGCTTTCGGCCTGCGCGGGACAAAACACCTCGAGCACGACCGCCACGACGACGACGACCTACAGCTGGATCAACGGCGTCTGCACCTCGAACGCGGGCGTGCAGGTCAGCAGCACCTACTGCGGCTCGACCTATACGCTGACGAACGGCGTTTGTTATACCAGCACGGGACAAGCGGTCGCTTCGAGTTACTGCACGAACACCGGCTATTACCTTTCGGGAAACGTCTGCTACTCGAGCACCGGTCAGGCCGTGGCGACCAGCTACTGCTCCAATGGTGGCTATTACCTGGCGAATGGCGTTTGTTATTCGAGCACGGGGCAGGCGGTGGTTTCGACCTACTGCGCGGCCACGGGATACTACCAAGCCGGCGGCTACTGTTACTCGAATACGGGACAGATCGTGGCGGCGAGCTATTGCACGGGGTCCACGGGGCTTTCGTGCGTGGGCTACTATTACTACGTGACCGCCTACGGGGCCCAGACGGTGTACTGCGCGGGCGCCAACTGCGCGGGTTACACGTTGGTGGAGCCCAACACTTCGCGCATGGTGATTTGCCAGTAAATGCGGTAAGGTGCTGGACGATGAATGCCCCGTCCCGCACCCGCATCGAAGTTTGCTCCAGTTGCCTGCGCGCCTTGGGCCTGATCACGAATCGGGTCGAGCGCGAGGCCTTCTTCGAGCGCGTTCGTGAAAAAGTGCGGGCGCAAGATCCCGAGGGGCGATTGCAGATCGAGGTCGGGCAGTGCCAACGCCTGTGCCCGCCGGATCGGGTGACTTTGGCGGACTCCGAAATCCTGCCCGCGGAACCCCCGGGCGACGAACCCCGCTACGGTATCACTCGTTTAGGAGTCACCTCCGGCGCCACGGAAGAAGCCGTGGTCGAATCCATCCTGAAGCGCCTTTCGACCGTTTCGGACTGAGACTTCTCCGCAGCTTTGTCAGTCGTTCGGGCGTCCCGTGGGGCGCAGACTGATGGAAACGGAGGATTCATGAAACGATTCGCACCTGTCTTGATGCTGCTCCTGCTCACCGCCTGCGGTCAGGAATTCAAACTCAATAACGACTTCGGCGCCCTCACTTCGGACGAACTTCTGGGGCTCAGTCGTAAGACGGTCAGCGACGTCGAAGAGACCGCGGCGACGGGGGACGAGGCGACCGTCACGTTGATCGACCAAAACCCCAAAGAGGTCTGCGGCATTCAGAATGATGCCGTCGCGCCCCGGCTTTCGGGCCAAGAGCGCGAAGTCGTCGAGCTGCTTTCGCGCGAACAGGCGATTCAGAAAATGATCCAGATCGCGGGTGAGCTCAAGGAGCGCTTGAAGTCCGAAAACGCGCCAAATATCGAAGAGTTAGAAGTGGAGCTGCAAGCGCTACGTGAGAAGCTCGCGCGCCTGCAGGAGGACCCTTCCTACCAGGCGGCTTTCGATCGGGGCCGCGAAATCTTGAAGGACCGCATCGACGGGATCCCTTCGGGGGCGCGGCCGATCCTGACCGAAGAGCAGCAGAACTGCTTGCTGACGGAAGGGCGCCAACGGATCTGCCAGGATGCGGTTTTCGCACGGGCGAACGGCGGCGCTTTGCCGAACGGCCTTGCGCTTCCGGCCCAAGTGCAGGCAAGCCTGCAGCGTTTCTATGAACGTCATTGCGAAGCTTCGAACTAAGTCCGGCCCCACAGCACGTCGGTCCATGTGGCTTCAGGATCTTTGATCCGCCAGATGAACCCGTCCAGGACGTAGTGAGTCGCCTGGGGGAGGGCGAGCAGGGGCACAAGAAGGCTCAGCGCCTCGTGGCTGGTCAGCGGAGGAAGCTCCGCGAAGATCGGAAAAGCCGCGAGGTGCTCGCGCCAGACGAAGCCCGCCCAGAAGCCCTCTTCGACGTAGGCGAAAAGAAGAAGCAGGCCGAAAAACGCGGGGATCCCGATCACCCGCGAGACGAAGTGACTCGCGCCGACGAGTTCGCCGCGTTCGCGGCGGCGCGCTCCGTACACCCAGATGAGCGCCAGGTACGGAATCCCGTGGGAAACCACGTTCGTGATCGTGAACACCAAATCCAAATTGAAATGCACGATCCCCAAGTACCAGGACAACAGGGTTCCGAAGACGATCCCGTTTTTGGGCAGGTTGAATCCGCCCCGCCGGAGGCTCGCACGGGTTTCGGTGAACAGATACAGCGCGATGACACCGAGGTAGACGACGAAGCCCGCTTGCGCGAGGCCTTCCGGGACCGCCGTCCAAAAATCGCCGGCCAGGAACCAGTGAAAATCCCGGTCCGTGCGCGAGTGCCAGTACAGAAGCGGGTAAAGGGTCGCCGCGTAGATGACCGCGGTGGCGCTGTGACGTTCGAGCGGCGTCGGATTTTCCTCGCGCGCGTAAAGGCGTAGAAAACCATACTGCTGGCGGATGAAGTGAAAGACCGCGACGTAGGCAAGCGTTCGCCAGAACCACAGGGGATGGATCGCGTAAAGCAGAACGCCCGCGAAGAAAAGTCCCAAAGGGATAAGGGTCAAGAGTTTACGGTTTCGGCGAAACTCCTCGCCGTCGAAGTAGGTGCGGTAAAGCGTCGAGTAGACGTG